>JAHDPQ010000096.1 GCA_018434245.1 Oscillospiraceae bacterium | reverse complement strand
CTTCAGGAGAACGGCGATCTGTTCCATGATGACGGCACAGCCAACTGGGCGAATGATGCAGGCGTTACTGCGATTAATTGGACTAAAAAGTGCATTGATGACGGCGTAACCCCTGCCGAAAGCATTAATACAACTATCGAAGACATTTATACCGAGTTTGCGGCAGGCAAATATGCCATGTCGATTGCCAGCGCGGTTCGCCTTGCCAATCTGCGGGAAAACGCATCCTTTGATGGCAGCACCATACAATTTACTCCCCTTCCCGGCGGCACCATCATTGACGGCTGGTTTGTAGGCGTATGGTCTGGTTCAGCCCATAAAGAAGAAGCCGGTAAATTCCTGGAAAAAATGTACTCCCCGGAATCCGACAAAAAGTGGATTGAGCTTGGAGGACAGGCGCCTTGCAGAAAGTCAACGGTTGAAAGCCTGGAGATTACCGATGAAAACAAATACATGCAAGCTATGCTCAAGGCCTTTGGTGAAGGCTGGCTGCCCTCCAACACAGAAGCTTATGTTGGTTGGAAGCTGGATCTGAACTATCCGATCCAAAGTGTGCTGACCAGCAGCACGGATCCCATGGAAGCGCTGAAATCTGCCGAAGATATTTTCAATTCAAACAACGGCCGCTGATAGCGTATCAAACGAAATATCAGCTAAAAAGAAACAATTGTGATTCCCCTTACTTGATTGTTGGTAATTGGGGGGACCCTGACCGTAAGGGACGGGTCCCGTCCTTTTTTCAGCAGGTAAGGAATGACCAGCTTTGCTTTTCTTTATGATTGATGCGCAGCTTTCGTGTCAACAGGATCCATTGTACTCACAGACGAAAAAAATGGAGAGGTGTTGTTGTGAAGAAGGCTTCCAGAAAGAAGAGAAATTATTCTATCTTTTATGTTGCTCCGGGTATGATAGTTCTGCTGCTGTTTCTTGTGATACCGCTTATCTATACCTTGTATTGCAGCCTGTACCATCTAGACTATTTGGTGAAGGGTGACTTTGTCGGCTTTGGCAATTACATATCCTTGCTTAAAAACAGCCGTGTCATCAAATCCTTTGGATTTACATTCGGAATCACCATCATATCCACAGCGCTATCGGTGATAATCGGGCTGGTGCTGGCGCTGTGGATTGACCGCAAAAAGGGTTTTTTTGCGTATCTGATTGAAATGTTTGGCCTGATACCCTGGGTTATTTCCATGATGGTGGCCGCGCTGCTTTGGCGCTGGCTGTTCAACGGCGATTTGGGATTGTTCAACATGATCCTGCGGGGGATTGGTATGGACCCAATCTATGTGGTCCAAAACAAAACGTCGGCGATTATCGCGCTTATCTTTGTACTGGTATGGCGCTTGGTCGGCTATGCAATGATCATGATTTTGGCCGGGCTGAAGGGGCTGGATCACTCTTTAATTGAGGCCGCTAAAGTAGATGGCGCAAACCCGCTTCAAATGCTGTGGAGAATCAAGCTACCCTTAATCAAAACCTCGGTTTTACTTTCTACCATTGTGCTAACAGTCAGCAACTTTACCAACAATACGGTGCCAAAGGTGCTGACCAGCGGCGGCCCGAATGATGCGACCAATGTAATTACACTGTTCCAATATAATTTGGGTTTTCGGTTTTACCAGTTTGGAACCTCCGCGGCGCTTTCTATTTTAATTATGCTGATTACGTCGCTGATTATTGTACTTTATATCAAAGTCAGTGACTATCGAATTTGAGGAGGTTGAGGGGATGAACAGAAAAGCAATGAAAAAGTCCATCAACTACCTTGTGAATGGCTTGGTCTTAGCCTTTATGGCCTTTATTACCATTACCCCGATCTACTGGTGCTTTGTTACTTCGCTGAAAAACGCCAATGAGATAGCGTCTTATCCACCAAAGGTAATTGGGTTTAATGTTACTTGGGCAAATTATCAGCGCATTTTATCTGCCGGCTATTTCCAAAGCGTTTTGAACAGCGCGCTGTATACTCTTGCGGCAATTGTGCTTGGCTTGCTGTTTGGCTATCTCGCAGCGTATGGATTTTCCCGCCGCCGCTTCTTTTTAAAAAAGGTCTGGTTCTATATTGTAGTCGTCGGCATTCCGCTGTCTACCGGCAGTTCAGTCTTGTTGATTCCCAACTATCTGTTAATGATGAAGCAGGGGCTGGCCAATCACTGGTATACCATGCCGCTAATTTATACAGCTTATAACCTGCCGCTTTGTATTTGGATGCTGATTTCGGGTATACGTACAATGCCTTATGAAATTGAAGAAGCGGCTATGATTGACGGTTGCAGCCAGTTCTATATTATCACCCGCCTAATACCGCCTATTATCAAACCGAATTTGGCGGCGGCAAGCTTGTTCATTTTCATTGGCGCTTGGAACGAGTACATCACAACCTCCGTCATGGTAAACGGCACCCGTTTGAAGAATATCCAAATGGCTATCTACGACTATATAGGCTTCTTCGGACAGGAATGGGGGCCGCTGTGCGCTGCGGCAACCGTTGCAATTATACCAATTCTGATTGTGTTCACCTTCTTGGGCAAGCAATTGGTCAGTGGCCTTACGGCAGGTGCCGTAAAGGGTTAGTGGTATAAAACAGGAATGATAAAGGAGCAATCAATGAAAAACTATGTCCATGAAGTGCCAAGCTGCACCGAAAGAGAGCGGGTTTATCGCAAATATGATGTTATTGTAGTCGGCGGCGGCATGAGCGGCCTATGTGCGGCTATGGGCTCAGCCCGTCAGGGGGCAAAGACCGCTTTGGTTCAGGACCGAAGTGTGTTTGGCGGCAACGCCAGTTCGGAAATGAGGATGCATATTTCGGGAGCCTCCTGCCATTGGGGTAAAAAGGATGCGGCGGAAACTGGCATTCTAATGGAACTGCAGCTGGAAAATAAATATCTGAACGACAGCTACAACTACTCAATTTGGGATGGTGTGCTTTGGTCTGCGGCAAAAGAATGCAAAAACCTTGATTTATATATGAATACCACGATGAACAAAGTACAGTCTGACGGAAAACAGATACAGGGTATTTCCTGTTATCAAATGACAACCGAGACAACTTTTGAATTCGAGGCACACGTATTTGTAGATGCTACCGGCAACGGTACACTGGGCTTCTTTGCCGGTGCGGAATACAAGATTGGTCGGGAAGCTTCCTCCGAATACAACGAAAAAGATGCACCACAGGTAGCGGATGGAGAAACGATGGGCAACACCATCTATTTTGTGGCCGAGGATGTTGGACATCCGGTTAAATTTGTAAAGCCGGATTGGGCGCATACTTTTTCAGAGGAAGACTTTGCATATCGCTATCACGGCGACATTGTAGTGTATCACAGCGCAGATGATATCGTTGTGTTGAGGCCGGATGAAGATTATGAACAGTACTCAGACGAGCTGGTAGAGAAATATGACGTAAAATCCGGCTATTGGTGGATTGAGCTTGGCGGCGATTGGGATGATATTATCAAACAATCGGAGGATATTCGCTACGAGCTTTACCGCACAGTATATGGCGTATGGGATCATATAAAAAACGGTGGCGATCACGGAGCGGAGAATTATGAATTAAAATGGGTCGGCAATATGGGCGCCATGAGAGAAAGCCGTCGCTTAATCGGAAATTATGTGCTTACCGCAAACGATATTTTAGCCAATCGCATTTTTGACGACGCTGTAGCATATGGTGGATGGCCTATGGACGAGCATATCGCGGGCGGCTTTTGGGCAAAGGGGCAAATCCCCTCCAAGGTGCGTTCATTCAAGGGTCTTTACTCCATACCATATGGTTGCTATTGTTCAAAAACAATCTCAAACCTTATGATGGCTGGGCGAAACATCTCGGCTTCCAAGCTGGCTATGGGCTCTACTCGAGTCATGGGAACGTGTGCCATTGGAGGAGAAGCAGTTGGCATTGCTGCGGCAAACGCTGCGCTGTGCGGCTTGACTCCAGAGGAATACGGAAAACAGCATATAAAAGAGCTGCAGCAAGAGCTGCTAAAGAACGATTTGTATTTAATCGGCTGCAAAAATGAGGACCCGGCAGATAAGGCTAGAACTGCTGTCATCTCTGCAACTTCACAGCGGGATGGTTACGAAGCCCAAAACATAATTTCGGGCGTTGCGCGCAGAGAAGGGGTAAAAAGCAACTTATGGTGCTCCGCTGGTATGAGTCCAGACGGCGAGCAGCTCACCCTCACCCTATCAGAGCAGGCAAGTGTTTCTCAAATCAGATTGACTTTCGATCCTGATTTGAGTGAGGAGCGTTGCATTTCAGTGTCCAAAGCGTTTATTGAAAAGCAGCCAAAGGGCATCGCCAATACACTGGTGAAAGATTACACCGTCGAACTGCTCACCGCAGATCAGGTAATCGCCGTGCACAGCGTAAGAGAAAACCGCCAGCGGCTGAATGTGATCGATTTAGAGAATCCGGTAATAGCCGATACCGTGCGTGTTACCGTGCATAGCACCAATGGCTGCGCGGATGCCCGCATTTTTGAGATACGAATCTATTAAACTACAAAAATGCCAATCAGCATGGCGAAGCAATGAAAAATAGACCATGTAATCCGCTGTAATTTTGGAGGGTAGAGTGATGCTTCAACAGGTAATGACAGCACCGGGTGTCATCGAATTTCACGAGGTGGCGATACCGGAGATTGAGAGAAATCAAGTTTTAGTTAAGATCATGCGCATCGGAATCTGCGGGTCGGATATTCATGTTTTTCATGGCGAACATCCCTATACCAAATACCCGATTACACAGGGACATGAGGTCTCGGGTGAAATTGTAAAGGTGGGCGCCGATGTTACAGAGCTGAAGACAGGTCAAAAGGTAACGATCGAGCCGCAGGTATTCTGTGGTAAATGCCACCCCTGCACCCATGGAAAATACCACGTTTGCGACGAGCTGAAGGTGATGGGTTTTCAGACAACTGGCACAGCCAGCGAATACTTTGCAGTAGATGCTTCCAAGATTGACCTTCTACCAGAGAACATGTCCTTTGATGAGGGAGCTATGATTGAGCCGTTGGCGGTTGCCGTGCATGCTGCCAAACGCTACCCAGGCATAAAGGGCGCTAGAGTATGTGTGTTGGGGTGTGGGCCGATTGGTATTTTGGTTGCGCAGGCCTGTAAAGCGTTGGGCGCAGCTCAGGTAATGGCAACGGATATTTCTGATTATCGATTGCAGCTGGCAAAGCAAGTGGGCGTGGACTACACAATCAACACGAAAACCGCTGATTTTGGCAAGGCTATGATCGATTGCTTTGGCCCGGAAAAAGCAGATGTAATTTATGACTGCGCCGGCAACGACGTCACCATGGATCAGGCGATTCAAAACTGCCGCAAAGGCGGTAACATCATTCTTGTTGCTGTGTTTGCCGGGCAGGCACACATTGACCTTGCCAAATTAAATGATTCCGAGGTGAATTTGAATACATCTTTCATGTATCGCCATGAGGATTATCAGGATGCGTTACATTTGATGAACGAGGGAAAAATCCAGTTAAAACCGTTGATGAGCAAGCACTTTGCCTTTAAGGATTATTTGGTAGCGTATGAGTATATCGATGCAAACCGGGAGCAAACCATGAAAGTGCTGATAACTATGCAGGATTGAAACTCTGACCAAAATGGTGCGCAGAAAGGATAGTATTATGTCTATCAATAAAAAAACAGCTTCGTATGACCTTGTTGTCGTAGGCGGTGGCCTGTCAGGAGTTTGTGCCGCTATTGCGGCAGCTAGAGAGGGTGTGAAGGTAGCTATCGTGCAAAACCGTTCCGTGTTCGGCGGAACGGCAAGCTCCGAAACGCGACTGCATATTGTGGGAGCAAATTGTCATTCATCCAAGGCCAATCTACGTGAAACAGGAATATTGGAAGAAATTTTACTAGAGAATAAGCGCCGGAATACCTATGCTGCATTTCCTGTTTTCGATATGATTCTATGGGAAAAAATCTACATGGAAGAGAATATCACCGCTTACCTCAACACCAATATGCATGATGTTATTCTGGAAAGCGGGGAAATTCGCGCCATAGTCGGGCACCAAAACACAACGGAAACTGAATTTGTAATATACGGAAAGATCTTTGTGGATGCAACGGGCCACGGTACGCTGGGGGTAGCGGCAGGGGCAGCTTTCCGAACGGGCAGCGAGGCGAGTTCGGAATTTAATGAGCCAACAGCGCCCAAAGAAGCAAATCAGGATATGATGGGCAACACCATCATGTTCTTGGCTACCGACCGCGGCGAGCCTGTAAGCTTTGAGAAACCTGTCTGGGCAAATACTTACACCGAAGACGATTTAAAGCTACGCCCCCATTTGGATGAAATTGGTGCACAGGCGGACGGCGGAGGCATAGTAGCTCCCGAAGAGGGCAAAAACCAGCTGCCGGAGTTTTCGAATGTGGACGCTGGTTACTGGTGGATTGAGCTTGGCGGCGACTATGACGATATTATTGGCCAGAGTGAGGAAATTCGCGACGACCTCTTGAAATGCGTTTACGGCGTATGGGATCACTTGAAGAATCAGGGAAACCACGGCGTGGAAAACTACGACCTTGAATGGGTTGGCATGGTGCCCGGATACCGGGAAAGCCGCCGCTTGGAGGGCGAATATCTCCTCAATGAAAATGATGTGCGTGCAAATCGTGTCTTTGAGGATGCGGTCGCTTACGGTGGCTGGCCTATGGATGTGCATGTTCCGGGCGGCATTAAAGACTTAAAGAGCGTCGGCTCCAGGATTTATAATTTTGAGGGCTGCTATACGATTCCTTATCGCAGCTATTACAGCAGAAACGTCAGCAATCTTATGATGGCGGGCAGAAATATAAGCGCCACTAAAATGGCGTTTTCCTCCTCCCGCGTAATGGGCACCTGCGCAGTGGGAGGGCAGGCGGTGGGTACTGCGGCGGCGCTTGCTCTCAAGTACGGCTGCACTCCCAGATCGGTGGGCAAAGAGCATATCCATGAATTACAACAAAAGCTGTTGAAAAACGATTGCTTTATCCCGGGCTTTGTCAATGAGGATGAAGAGGACCTTGCACGCCATGCAGTCGTGAGCGCCAGCAGTGAAACAGAAAACGGAAAAGCACAAAACGTGATCAACGGCATTTCCCGCTCTGTTGGCGATGAGACCAACTGTTGGATTTCAGGCTCCTTGGAAACGCCGCAGATGCTGACTTTGAAGCTGCCACAGGCTAATACAGTGTGCCAGGTGCGGCTTACCTTCGATACCGATCTAAGCCATGAAATTCAGCCTTCTATGATTAGAAATGTGCGTGACAGACAGGTAAAGGGTTTGCCGCATGAACTGGTAAAGACATACTGCGTACGGCTTATGCTGGACGGCGCTGTTGTTGCTGCAAAAGAAATTAGCAAAAACGGACAACGCCTGAACATACTGAATTTCGACGATATTCGGTGTGATGAGGTACAAATAACTGTCAAAGCGACACATGGCTGCAATGAAGCCCGTATTTTTGAAGTGAGGGTTTATTAAAAGGAGAAAACTGTGTGCAGGTAAAAGAATATATAACCGGGTTGCAGCATGTGGGACTGCCTGTACAGGACATGGAGCTAACCTTGGAATTCTATCGCAATTTGGGTTTTGAAGAAGCCTTTTCTACTTTCAATCAGGGAAGCAGAGTCGTGTTTATGCAGCAAAAAGGCTTAGTTGTTGAAATATATGAGCAAGAAAAAACAGAGAGAATTCCCGGCGTTATTGAGCATTTAGCGCTTGATGTCACAGATATTGAAAAAACCTTTGAAATTGCAAAGGCGCAGGGCTACGAGATTTTAGACAATGAAATTCAATTTTTGCCTTTTTGGAAGCATGGAGTAAAGTTTTTCACTATAGTTGGTCCAAATGGGGAAAAGATTGAGTTCAGTCAGATGCTGTCATAATGTTCCTAAAGGGCGCACACATAAATGTGAGCGCCCTTTTTTCCAACCGCATAAATTGAAGTTGCAAGCAAAGCGGTATTAGATAAATTCGAGAGGAGAGTTATGATGAAATATGGTATTTACTCCCCCTATTGGGAACACGAATGGGAAGGTGACGTTCTATTCTACATTAAAAAAGTTAAAAAGCTTGGATTTGATATTCTTGAAATTCCAGCTGGTGGATTCTATAAGGAGCAAGATGAATTCTTTTATCGGCTGAGAGAAGAATCGGAAAAACACCAAATCTCAATTACGGCGGGGTATGGGCCAGATATTGCCCACAATATCGCATCCGATGACGCTCAGATTATTTGCACCACAATGGCATTTTATGAAGACATGTTTCGGAAAATGCAGCTGGGAGGAATCCACAAGCTGGGCGGCGGCCTGTATGGATATTGGCCGGTTGATTATACAAAACCATTTAACAAAAAATTAGAATTAAACAATAGCATAGCAAACATGAAAGCGTTGGCAGATATGGCAGCTTCTTATCAGATAAGTCTTGGCATGGAAGTGTTAAATCGTTTTGAGGGATACCTGTTAAACACCTGTGAGGAAGCGGTGGCTTATGTTAATGAGATAAACCGGGAAAATGTATATGTAATGCTGGATACCTTCCACATGAACATTGAGGAGGATTCCATTCCCGCAGCTATACGTTTAGCTGGTAACCGATTGGGCCACCTGCATGTTGGTGAAGCAAACCGCCGGCCACCGCACAATCGGGGGCGCATAAACTGGGAAGATATAGGATTGGCTTTGAAAGAAATTGGCTATGATGGTGATGTAGTAATGGAACCCTTTGTTTTACAAGGGGGAGAGGTTGGCGACAGTATTAAGATATGGAGAGATATGGTTGATCCACAAGATAAAGCAGCACTGGATGAAAATGTTGCAACATCGCTTATTTATCTGAAAAACGCATTGGAAAGCAAACACGATGATTAAGCAAATCCCACTAGATGTTGTAAGGATGTGTATCCGTATATGCATATCCTTACAACACACCGGAGGAGTACCCTTATCCCTACCACTTTGTTTACATCTAAAGTTTTGTATTTAAAATGATAAAATGCCACAAAAAACAGGATGCTTTAGCGGCGGCCTGTGATAATGATGCGGTTGGCGGGTTGTTGTTCAATACGTCTTGAGACGCTGCCAGCAATTGGCCCTTGCAGGGCCGATACATACCACCAGTTAACTGGTGGTATTAATTTTGTTTTTATTCAGTGTGAATTTATGCTTCCACCTAACTTTAAAAATCGGGGAGGTCTTTATATGAAAGACATAACTAGCTTTATGCCGGCAGCAGGTATTGTTGTACGGTATCGCCGCTGCACTGATAATCTGCGTCATGTCCTATCTCATTCAGTACAATACCGAGCGCAATCCGGTCTCTATCAAGGAGCTTCCGCCGCTCGCCACATTGGCAACGGCGATTTAAGCTACCAGGTGGTCAACCATTCCTTTGACGGCTTTCCAGTGCTGGGGGATGCTCTGAACCTGTTAACCGAAAAGGGGCGACGCACCGTTCCAGGATGCCCTGCATGTGGGCGATGGCGATGCCGTAGTTGGTCATGGGAACCTGCTGCTCCTCCGCACTACTGCGGCGGCAGTCCACCTCCCGATCTCCCAGCATACAGCCACCGCAGTGAATCACCAGACGGTAGGGCTTCAGGTTTTGGGGAAAGTCACCGCCGGAAACAAAGTCGAAGCGCAGCTGCTTCCCGGTGTGTCTGCCAATCCAGCGGGGCAGCTTAACGGTGCCAATATCCTCACACTGGCGGTGATGGGTGCAGCCCTCCGCAATGAGGATGCGATCCCCCTCCCCCAAGGTGTCCAGTACGGCAGCTCCTGGTACGGCGGTTTCCAGAATCCCCTTGTACCGGGCGAACAAAATGGAAAAGGAGGTCAGGGGGATGTCCGGTGGCACCTGAGGAGCTACCTTTGCAAACACCTGACTATCGGTGATCACCAGACGGGGCCTTCGGCCCAGATGCTCCAGAGTCTCTCCCAGTTGAGCGTCCTTCGTCACCACAGCAACAGCACCCGTATCCAAAATATCCCGGATGGTCTGCTGTTGGGGCAGGATCAGGCGGCCTTTGGGGGCGGCGGCATCAATGGGAGTGACCAGCACCACAAAATCACCGGGGCGGAGCAAATCCCCCACAATGGGCCGATGGGGAGCCTTGGCAGCGGCCAGAGCGGCGATGCTCTCCTTCAGCTCTTGCATGTAAAGATTTCCGGCGACGCTGACGTAGAATTCTCCGGGGCCGTGCTGAGGCAGCCGGGGCAAAAGGTCGCACTTGTTGTAGACCACTATATGGGGAATGCCCTTTTTCTCAAGCCACTGGAGCAACTCCTCATCCTCCGTAGCCTTTCCCGCCGTGGCGTCTACCACTAGCACCGCCACATCGGTTTTGCCCAGCACCTGCCGGGTCTTTTTGACTCGCAGCTCTCCCAAATCTCCTTCATCGTCCATGCCGGGGGTGTCGATGAGGACCACCGGGCCCAGAGGTAGCAGCTCCATGGCCTTATACACCGGGTCGGTGGTGGTCCCCCCCACCGGAGAAACCACCGCCAGCTCCTGCCCGGTCAGGGCATTGATGAGGCTGGACTTCCCGACGTTTCGCTTTCCAAAGATGCCGATATGAACCCGGTTGGCTCTCGGCGTTTGACTCAGTCCCATAATCTTCACCTCTACAGTCGGAAATCCCGCTGGCCCAGCCGGATGTTCTCCAAATTCTGCCGGACAAGGCTGCGGACTGTTTCGTTTGGGATGTTGGGCAGCTCCTGCCGGATCATTGATTGCCCCACGGCCTGTGTCCCGGGGGATGCGTAGTCCATCAGGTATTCTTCCAGAGTCATCAGGGCATTGGGGTGGCAGCAGTTCTGAAGCTGCCCGCTTTTGCACAGGCTCATAAACCGGTCGCCGGTCCGCCCTTCCCGGTAGCAGGCGGTGCAAAAACTGGGGATGTACCCCATATCCATCAGCCAGCGCACCACCTCATCCAGAGTTCTGCGGTCGCTGACATCGAACTGCTCGGATTTTTCCTCCTCCGGTTCTTCCTCCCAATACCCTCCCACACTGGTGCGGGAACCTCCGCTGATCTGGGAAACTCCCAGATGGAGCACCTTTTCCCGGCAGGCCTGACTTTCCCGGGTGGAGACTATCATCCCGGTGTAGGGCACGGCAATGCGGATACAGGCCACGATTTTGGCAAAGGTATCATCGTTGATGCCATTGTCAAAGACGCTGGGGTCAATGTCATCAGCGCTGCGAATCCGGGGGACGCTGATGGTGTGGGGACCCACTCCACGAACCGCCTCCAAATGCTCGGCGTGCATCAGCAGGGCGGCAAACTCGTAGCGGTACAGCTCCAGCCCAAAGAGAACCCCCAGCCCCACATCGTCGATGCCGCCCTCCATGGCCCGGTCCATGGCCTCGGTGTGGTAGGCGTAGTCGTGCTTGGGCCCGGTGGGGTGAAGCGTTTGGTAGCTTTCCTTGTGGTAGGTTTCCTGAAAGAGAATGTAGGTGCCGATCTCCGCTTCCTTGAGCTCGCGGTAGTTTTCCACCGTGGTGGCCGCAATGTTGACGTTAACCCGGCGGATGGCTCCGTTTTTGTGCTTGACACTATAAATGGTGCGGATGCAGTCCAGTATGTATTCGATGGGGTTATTCACCGGGTCCTCCCCTGCTTCGATGGCCAAGCGCTTGTGGCCCATATCCTGCAGGGCAGTCACCTCCCGGGCCACCTCCTCCTGGGTTAGCTTCTTGCGGGCAATGTGCTTGTTCTTGAGGTGGTAGGGGCAGTAGACGCAGCCGTTGACGCAGTAGTTGGAAAGATACAGCGGCGCAAACATGACAATGCGGTTGCCGTAATAATCCTGCTTAATCTGTCGGGCCAAGGTGTAGATTTCCTGATTCTTCTCCTCAAGATCGCAGTCCAACAGAACGGCGGCCTCCCGGTGGGTCAGGCCCTTGCGCAGCCGGGCCTTCTCCAGAATAGAATCGATGAGTACGGTGTTGTGTTTGTTGGCTTCTGCATAGGAAAGCGTTTCCAGAACCTCGTGGTGGGAGATGAACTCCTCCGCTTTCATTGACTTTGGGTTGTACATGGCACAGTCCTTTCTTCCGGGGCAGATTCCTCTTTCCCGTCAGTGTTTTAAGAGATTGTCAACTTTGACAGTCTTTTGACAAACTGGGATAATCCCCCCGGGAGATAGCCAGCTCATAGCCGATACGATTCATCCGCCCCCCAAGGCACATGCGGCACTCGGCGGCCTCGTCTCCGGTGCAGATTTTGTTGTCGTAGAGCAGGTACTTGCTCCGCACCGCTGTGGGGGAAAGGTTGGGCATCACCACATTGGCCCCGGCTAAAATCCCCGCTTCCCGCCCAGTGGGGTGAATGGTGCCAAGGGCGGTGGTGGCGGGAAGTAGAACCTCGGGCAGTATCAGCCGGATGATACCCAGAAGATACAGGGTCAACTCCAGGGCACCCGCAGACTCCCCGGCAAAGGGAGTCTCGCTGTGGGGGATAAAGGGGCCGATCCCCACCATATGGGGTTCCAGCTCTTGAAGGAACAGAAGATCGCTTACCAGATGCTCGTTGGTCTGATAGGGGGAGCCCACCATGAAGCCGCAGCCCACCTGAAACCCCAGCTCCTTTAAATCCCGCAAGCAGCCCTTGCGCTTTTCCAGAGTCAGGGCCGGGGGGTGAAGCTTTGCATAGTGGTCGGCGCTTGCGGTTTCATGGCGCAAAAGATACCGGTCGGCCCCGGCCTTTCGGAACATTCGGTAGCTTTCACGGCTTCTTTCCCCAATGGAGAGGGTGACGGCGCAGTCGGGGTGGGCTTGCTTGATGGAGCGGACGATTTCCACCACTTTCTCATCAGTGAAGAAGGGGTCCTCTCCCCCCTGTAGCACAAAGGTGCGGAAGCCCAGATCATACCCTTGAGCACAGCACTGCAAAATCTCCTCCCGGGTTAGGCGGTAGCGCTGGGCTTTGTGGTTACTACGCCGGATGCCGCAATAGTAGCAGTCGTTTTTGCAGTAGCTGGTGAATTCAATGAGACCCCGCAGGTAAACGTCCCGGCCATAGACAGCGTGGCGAACCGCCCGAGCCTTCTCAAACAGGTAGTCCGCCGCCTCCGGATTGCGCTGTTCCAGCAGGGTGATAAGCTCTCCCCGGTCAAGGATGTGCCCGGCGGCAAGGCGGTCGATCAGAGCTTTCACTGGGGTATTCATTCTGTGCTCCTTACATTGGAATAGGCCACCTTGCTGCTGACGCCGGGCAGCCTGCCGATTTTTCCCGACAGAGCATTAATGACATCCTGAGGAGCATCCATGGCGATGCTGATGATGGAGACCTCCCTCTGCCGGTAGGGAATGCCCATCCGCCCGATGATATAGGGGGCATAGGCGTGGAGAACGTTGTTGAGAGCCTCCACAGAATCGGGGGTTTCCACAATAATGCCAATCACAACCACTCTTGTTTCCATAAGTTCTCCTTTTACAGAATTAATTTTTAAATAAAAAAAGCGCCTCAAAAAAGGCGCAGCTATCCATCATGGTATAGATGCCTTGCCTTTCACTCAGAACCGGTCTTCGTGTCAGGGGGTCGTAAAAACATAAAAGTCATGCTTTGCTGAAAGAGTGTACTTCTCTCGCAGCTTAGCCTGCCTTTATCATAGCGCCGGCGAAGAAAGATGTCAATATCTTTCGGCAGAAATAGCGGTAAACTTTCTGACAATCACTCCCCATCGGAGCGTCTTGATAGAAAACAGTGGAATCTGTCACCGAAATGCTATACAATAGAGACAAAGGAAGTCTGTTGGAATCTTCAGTGGCTACGGCGAGGCTTTTAGGATGAAAACTTATCAGGGCAAATCGGTGTTCGGCGGCGTTGCCGTGGGAAACATCAAGCTGTTGCAAAACAAAGCTCCAAAGGTAGAAGCTGGACACACCCAAGATGTCCGGCGGGAAAAGCTGCGCTTTGAAGCAGCAAGACTCAAAACACAGGCAAAGCTTAAAACCCTATACCATAAGACCCTGAAGGAGCTGGGCGAAGCGGGAGCGGCTATCTTTGAAATGCAGAGCATGCTGCTGGACGATCCCGACTACTTGGACTGCGCCTATCACCTGTTGGAAGAGCAGCAGATGACCTGCGAATACGCTATCTTTCAGGCGGGAGAGTATTTTGCAAAGCTATTCGGTCAGATGGAAAGCGCCTACCTGCGGGAAAGAGCATCGGACGTTCGGAACGTGGCCTCCTTGATGGCGGAGGCACTGGCCGGCAAGTGGGATCGCCACATCTATACTCTGTCCCAGCCTGCCATTGTGGTGGCCGACACCCTCACCCCCAGCGAAGCCGCCCAGCTGGACAAAAGCAAGGTGCTGGCTTTGGTGACATCCCGGGGCTCGGTTCATTCCCACACCTCCATTCTGGCCCGCATCATCGGAGTCCCCGCCTTGGTGGGGGTGAACATGGATGTGGGGAATGTCCCCGATCGGGCTCTTGCCATTGTGGACGGCGAACAGGGCGTATTTATTGTGGAGCCGGACGAAAAAACCCAAGACACCTACGGAAGGATCGCCCGGCGGGAGCGGGCAGCATTACAGGGGTTGCAGCGGCTCAAAGGTCAGAAAACCGTCACGGCACAGGGCAGCCGGATAGAACTTCTGGCAAATGCCGGGAGCCTGGCGGATGTAGAAGCCGCCATTCAAAACGATGCGGAGGGCATCGGGCTGTTTCGCAGCGAATTTTTGTACCTCAACCGCTCCTCCTACCCCTCGGAGGAGGAGCAGTTTGCAGTGTATGCTCAGGTAGCTCAAAAGATGAAGGGTAAAAAGGTGGTCATCCGCACGGCGGATCTGGGTGCCGATAAGCAGGCCGGCTATTTTGGCATCCAGCCGGAAGCCAACCCCGCACTGGGCTATCGGGGCATCCGCCTGTCTCTGGACCGAACAGAGATGTTCCGAACCCAGCTGCGAGCGCTACTTAGAGCTTCCCACTACGGCAACATCGCCGTTTTGTACCCCATGATTGTGTCGGAGCAGGAGGTAGACCGGGCCTTAGCGCTGTTTGCTCAGGTTCGCAAAGAGCTGTTGGAGCAAGGCATCCAAATAGGCAGGGTGGAGCAGGGCATCATGATTGAAACACCGGCAGCCGCCCTCATCAGCGATCTGCTGACCCCAAAGGTGGATTTTTTTAGCATTGGCACTAACGATCTCACCCAGTATACCCTTGCGGCGGATCGGCAGAACCCACGGGTGGAGCATCTGTACAATCCCGGGCATCCGGCGGTTTTGCGCATGATTCAAATGGTGGTGAGCCACGCTCACAGGGTGGGGAAAAGAGTTTGCATCTGCGGCGAGGCCGCTGCGGACCTTGCCCTGACCAAAGAGTGGGTCTCCTTGGGGGTGGATGGATTGTCGGTTGCTCCCCCCTACATCCTGCCGGTCCGGGAGGCCATCCTAAAAGCTCTCAATTCGCCGGACAGGACAGTAAGTACGTAAGCCTTGATTTATTGCGATCGCCCCAGTCATCACTCGGCGATTCTGTCCGTCAGAAAGAGGTTAACGGCTGCTCTGAAAGGGGCAGCCATTTTTTGTCCCGATTCCCGATGTCCTGTTCCAGGGATAGGATTTTCCGGTCCACCGTATGATATTCTACTACAAAAAACAGCTTCCCACGCTGCATTGGGAAGCTGTTTTCTCTGTTACCTATGCAAAACGATCAGGAGAGCAGGTGCAGGGTCTGCTTTGCGAAAACCGATGAGCAACGGTGCAATTCGCACCGCTGGAATCTATCGCCCCCCATTCCGGACACTGTTACCGGTTGGGAATATGAATCGCTCGGTTCCGGGCTGCCAGGGCCGCCTCTCGCACACCTTCCCCAACGGTTGGGTGAGCGTGGATAGTCCCGATCACTTCTTCCAGAGTGGACTCGGCTCCAATGGCCAAAGCCCCTACGGCGATCAAGTCGGTAGCCCTTGGCCCTATCATATGTACACCAAGGATTTCCCCGTACTCTTTTCCCGCCAGAATTTTGATCATCCCGTCTCCACCCATAATCAGACTCTTGCCGTTAGCCATCAGAGGGAACCTGCCCACCACATACCCGATGTTTTCCTCCTTGAGCTGGTCCTCTGTCCAACCCACCCCGGCAAACTCCGGATGAGTGTAAACGCAGGAGGGATTGGTCTTGCCATCGTACACTGCCGGATGCCCCATGGCATTTTCGGCGGCGATTTCCCCCTGCATACTGGCAACGTGGGCCAGCATGCATCCACCGGTACAGTCCCCCACCCCATAAATATGCTCCACGTTGGTCTGCTGCTTTTCATTCACCAGTATCCAGCCCTGGTCGTGGCAGATGCCGGCGGCATCCAATTGAAGCGCTTGAGTGTGGATACTGCGTCCGGTGGCAACCAGCACCTTTTCCGCCTGAAGCTTTTGCCGGCCCCTGGTGGTTTCGGCCCAAATGTCAGCCTGAGCCCCTTAGTCCCCCAGAGAAAGAATTTTTGCACCGATGAGGACAGCAATTCCTTTCTGCTCCAGTTTTTT
>JAHDPQ010000086.1 GCA_018434245.1 Oscillospiraceae bacterium | reverse complement strand
TGATGTTTGCTGCAAAATAACCCTTGAACGACAAAATCCACTTATAACTATAGTTATAAGTGGATTTTGTCGTTCAAGGGTTATTTTGCAGCAAACATCACAAAAAGTATAACTCATTTTATACTAAAGAAACAATCCAAATAGCTACTTAATATATCAATTCCACTTATCCCTACAATTAAAACGACCGCACCTGCAAATCAGATTTAGATTTGCTAGATGTGGTCGTTTTCCATTTTCTTAAGTCCACTTATTCGTAGAATTAAAAAGGAGATTTTTTTATGAGAAGATTTTATGGTTACACACTTACAATTAAAGGCCTTGGCTATGTCAACCAAGAAGAGGCTGAAATCGTACGCTTTATCTATAACAGTTATCTCCAAGGGTACAGTTTGGGAGGAATTTCTAAGCTGTTGCAGGAAAGAAAAATTCTGTCCCCCACCGGAAACGCAGTCTGGGGCAGAGCAGCAATTGATAAGATGTTGTCTAACCCGAAGTATATTCATTTCATTGTGGAGCGAGATGTATACTATGCGGTTCAAGCGGAAAAGGCATTGAGAACCAATATGGAAACAAGCACATCAAAGCCAACGAGAAAGTCTACACACTATAGCTCCAAGGTAGTGTTGGGAAATTAAGGATAGAAAATTGTCGTAATTTACAGTACTTTCTTTCATTGCATCACTATTTTTGTTATAATGTAAATTATAGATAAAAGGTGGTGAGATTTCAGTGGATAAGTATATCAGTCTTTCAGATATTGCCGCTCGTCTCAGTGAAATGGCACCGGGCTATGCCATACAAAGTTGGCTTAGGGATTACAGCACGCTGGAATTTCTAATGCTTTGGGAGAGCAAATACAACTCGGATTTTAATAAAGATGCATACGACGAATTAGTGGAAAAATCAAAAGAAAATCAAGTTACGATTACCCCTAAGCTTTGGATTGAGTCGACAAAGGCCATTGGCATAACCTCCAAACAGGGGCGATATGCGGGAACCTTTGCGCAGCCGGCCATTGCCTGTGCGTTCATGATGTGGCTTTCACCTCGTTATCGCTTTATGATGGTGGAAACCTTTCTTCTAACCGAGGAAGGCGGTGGACTGTCGTGACAAATGAACATGAAGTAATCGTTATTGCAGCAGATGAACGTCAGGAACAGCCTGAGTGGTCTGAACGACAAATCCGCGTTGCTGCATATTGTCGTGTTTCCACCGATATGGAGGAACAGTTGAGCAGTTATGAGGCTCAAAAAGATTACTATACAACCAAAATCATGGAAAATCCAAATTGGATGATGGCGGGAATTTTTGCGGACGAAGGACTGAGTGCAACCTCAGCTAAGAAGCGACCCGAATTTCAGAAAATGCTGCGGAAATGTAAGCAGGGCAAGATTGACCTTATCCTCACGAAATCCGTCAGCCGCTTTGCAAGAAACACATTAGATTCCATTACCATTACCAGAGAATTGAGGAATATAGGCGTCGCAGTTCACTTCGAAAAAGAAAATGTCAATACGATGGAAATGGATAGTGAATTTGTGCTGACGATTCTAAGCAGCTTGGCGCAGGCAGAGAGCGAAAGTATCAGCAGAAATGTGGCATGGGGTAAGCGACAGGCAATGAAATCCGGCAAGGTTATGAATTTCAGCCATATTTACGGCTACAAACTAGATGAAGACGATGTGCCGCAAATCGTTCCTGAGGAAGCTGCGGTGGTAAGGCGTATTTTCGACTGGTATCTGGCAGGTGCATCCGTGATACAGATTGTTAACCGATTGAGTGAAGAACAAATTTCAACGCCAACCAGCAAGGAAAAATGGACGGAAAGCACCATTCGCGGTTTATTGAGGAATGAAAAATATTGCGGAGATGTAATCCAGCAGAAAACCTTTGTTTCGGATGTAATCAGCAAGAGGATTATAAAAAATAATGGTCAGCTACCCAAGTATCTGATTAAGAACTATCATGACCCAATCATCAACAGGGACTTATTTTACAAGACTCAAACAGAGATAGCAAGGCGCACAGGGACAGTTAGAACGCAGAATGATACAAACCGTAATTTCTACAAATACAGCGGCAAGTACGCTTTAACAGGGGTTCTTATTTGTGCAGAGTGTGGATCAGCCTATAAACGAACGACATGGAGAAAGAGAAGCGGAGAAAAACAAATTGTTTGGCGGTGCATTAACCGATTGGATAACGGAAAACGCTATTGCAGGAACTCCCCTACGCTTCAAGAATATGTCATTCAGGAAGCAATTCTTGAGGCAATCAAGGCGAATTTCAAGCCGGAAGATTGGCTGGTAGCGGATTATGTTCCCCAAAAGCTTGCAAAACGGCAGTGGTCTCATGAGGATAGTCAGGATATAAAGGCTTTAAAGAAAAGCCTGATAGATATGCTTAGCAATGTGGATCATGTTGAGTTGCTTTCGCTGATGGATACTGCCAATGCAGAAGTGATACGCCTGCAGCACGCTGAGGCGATGTTGACCGAAACGCTTTTGCAGATGCAGTCTGCTCAGAATGAGAACCAGACTGAGGAAACACCACTGGAGTGGAGCGAGACGCTTGTACGCAATTTGGTGAGTAAGGTTATTGTACAGAATGAAAATCAGCTAGTATTGAAGTTTAAGAATGGAAAACAGATCACTTTGGTGATAAGTAGTTAGAGGGTACGACTAATAGCAATAATGCGAAGATCAAATTTGAACTACTATCAACAAATTATATATTGGAGATATGAATACAATTACATAAATGTTGAGCAAGATCATTTAAAAAACTGCAAAGTGAGAGGTATAGTATGAGCAAAAAAGATTTTATTAGAGAGCATAAAGAAAATATGCCGGTACTAGCTATTTGCTACGATTTTGACAAAACCTTATCACCAGATGATATGCAGGCGCAAGGTTATATTCAATCTATCGGACGTGATGTAAAAGAATTTTGGACAGAATCCAATAAGCTAGCCGAAGAAAATGAGATGGATCAGAATCTTGCTTGGATGTACAAAATGGTTAAGATGGCAGAGGGCCTGGTACATGTTAAGAAAGAAGTGTTCGAAAAATATGGTGAAAATGTCACACTGTTTCCTGGTGTGAGCACTTGGTTCAAAAGAATTTGTGCATATGGCATTTCTCAGGGCGTTATCGTTGAACACTATATTATTTCTTCAGGGTTAAAAGAGATGATCGAAGGAACATCTGTGGCAAAAGAGGAGGTATACAAAAAAATATACGCAAGTTCATTTTACTACGACCCTCAAACAGGTCTTGCAAAATGGCCGGCACAGGTCATAAATTACACTAATAAAACGCAATTTTTGTTCCGCATTGAAAAAGGTATTTTGGATATTAATGATCAAGGAGTTAATGAATCTTTTGCACCCGAAGAAATGCGTGTACCTTTTCGAAATATGGTCTACATTGGTGATAGCGATACAGATATACCTTGTATGAAACTCGTAAATTCATATGGGGGACATTCAATTGGTGTATACAATGCTGAAACAACAGACAAATCCAAAGTTTATAAAATGATACATGATAGCAGAATAAAGTATTTTGTATCGGCAGATTATTCAGAAGAATCGGAATTAGATAAATTAGTAAAGTCAATTATTGATCGTACAGCTATCAATGAAAATCTGGAAAATATCTACTATCGGTGCAAAAAGGAAACCGATGAAGCAAATAAACAAAATACTGAAGCAGATCGCAAAAGAATAGACTTGCTAATTGCATTAGACAGCAGCAGAAGTTTTGCAACCACGCATTCTATAATCAATGAACTTAAAGCTTTTAGTAATTGGACATCAGATGAAAAGGAACTGCTATTTAAAATTGCACTTGAAAATAGTCAAGTATTATATATTTTAGGTGATTTAGATTTGAAGTTATTCTATCAAGATCTGCTCAGGAATGTACAAGGCCTTACGGAAAACGCACAAAAAGTAAAAGAAATTATTTCAAAAGAATATTAATGTGATACTGTAACAAGATTGAGTTTTTGAGAGGAAATTAAGAGGAAAATATCGTTTGTTTATCACCATCTTTGAAATACATATACGAACTAGACTTCAGGAGTGAACCTAGATGCAAATAATTCAAATATCTGATATGCATATCACACCGGAATCAAGGCTTGATTCTATAAAGCCTCAAATATCAAAATTATATGAAGCATTAAGGCACCGACTTGAAAAGACTGAAATAATCGTCTTTTGTATTCTGGGAGATATTGTTGACAAGGGTGATCCCACAGTATATGCAAAGGCACTAGATGTGCTTAATTACATGAAGGAACTCTTTTCTGAATTCAATCCCAAATTTGAGTTTACTCCCGGCAACCACGATTTATGTGATTGTCCATATGCTCACCCTACTCCAGCAGCATGTCCAATACAAAGGTGTAATTTAGACCACTATTTTGACTTTATCAATTCATTCGATAGCAGCTACGATCCGACAGAAACCATATCGCATCGTAGATATGATGATGTCGACTTAATTTTGGCTAGCTCTATTTCACATGGGAACTGCAAATACGGTCAAATTGACATAGATAGTCTGAAAAAAGTGATCATCCATAAACCAACGATACTGGTTACACATCACGCCTTTTTTAGCGAAAGTAATACTGATACTGCCGCTATCAGAAATGCATATAAGGTATTTGAGGTAATTGAAACACAAGATATAGTGGGAATTTTGCATGGACATACACATGGGTATAAAGATATCACTCTTGGAAACAAATGCCCTGTTGTTGGAGTTGGGCCTTTTTTGAAAGATATACCTAATATAAATCATCAAGTAAACCTGGTCAGCGTTATGCCATCTGGAATCTACCAAGTCATCAATTTCTACTATCGAGATGATCTTGATGAATATATCGAAAGAATTGTTTACAAATCCACCAGCAAAACATATTTTGGTTCGAGCATCGAGAAAATATATAACGATATTCTTTTGGATACAAAAAAGTTCGGAATTATTCCCGATATGCATCTCAAACTAGAGATGCCATATGCCAGTTTCAATGCGGAAATTGAACGATGTTTTAGTGAGTACATAGATGCCGCAACCCTTTGGCAAGATACAAGTAAAGTGCCTGATAGTCTTTACTATAATCATGGTCAATATATGCAAAGTAATGGCACTACAGCTATCGAATTCGTTGTGAAGGAACTAAAAAGTAAAGCGACAAGTAGTCGAGCGGTCGTTCCTTTGATTGATTTTGAAATGGTAGTCAAAAGCGGTGACGGGTTCCTACCATCTTTTGACTTAGTTCAATTTGGGTTTATGGAAGAAGAAAAAAGTCACCTTTACGTCACTCTGTATTTAAGGGCATTAGAAGTAAATCATTTTCTGCGTATCAATCTTTGTGAGATATATCTAATGTGCAAACAAATTGCAAGTGAAATTCGCTCTATAGATACAATAGAGTTATCTGTTGTTGCATTTAAAGCACAGTATAAAGAGTTTTTTGGTTGTTTTAAGCGTGCCGAAATAGATATGATTGAAGAAGCAGAAATTGTGATGTCATTGCAGGACAATCCCCAATCTATTATTTGTTTATTAGAAGATAAAAAACTTCTTAATGAAACAGTGATTGAAGATAAGGGCATGTGTAGCTTTAACAATGCTATAAAAGCCATTAATAAACGTAAGACTATAAAAGCACCAATAGTAGAATTATCGCAAAACATCCTTGATACGATGTCAACATTAAAGTCTGAGCGCGAAAAAACATCTAACTATACTTCTATTGAAGTTTTGGAGATTCAATTAGGAACGCAACTTGATCAACTTATCGGTCTGTTTAAGGATGGAGAAATATATGAATCTAAATGAGATTATTGATATACAAAAGGAATTTGACTCCAAACATAAAGGGCACTTTGATTGGGCCCAGAAAATTGATGATAATAATATTGATATTCTTGAATATTTGCTACTTTGTTTAATTGGGGAATTTGGAGAAGCGACAAACTTAATAAAAAAGGTCATACGGGGTGATTATTCCCTCTGTGATGTTAAACCAGAATTGAGCGAAGAAATTGCTGATATCTTCATATACGTTATAAAGTTAGCATATCAGCTTGATATTGATCTTGAAAAACAGTTTCTGGAGAAGGTAGACAAAAACAAAGAGCGTTTTGTACATTTTGAAAAGAATGAAGATGATAAGTAAATGCTACGAGGATATGAAATACAAATAGAAATAGAAAATCAGTGCTATTTAAATTGTCTACACTGTTCTTCCTATTCGATGCGTCATTCGCAAAGCATATTATACCAAAAAGATGAACTGGCGCATTTTTGGAGGCTGTTTGAAGGCCCTTTACATATATATTTTTCTGGTGGTGAGCCGCTAGCCCATCCAGACATTATGTCGTTAATCAGCAATGCAAAAGAAACCTCACCAAATGCAAAAGTAGGAATCTTTACATGTGGTATTCTGCGAGACATTGAACCGATAGATATACATTACGCCAAGCAATTAAAACAGTATGGCCTAGATGACTGCTATATATCGTTATATCATTGGAACTCCAATAAGCATGACTTAATCACAAACCAGGCCGGTTCACATAGCATTACTTTAGAGTCGGCACACAACCTTCTTCGGGCGGGTATAGATGTAAAAGCACATTTGGTTATTAATCAGTATAATTATGAAGAGCTACATGAGACCATTTCCAGTGCGTTGAACTGTGGCGTGAGTCAAGTTCGCATACTGCGTATGGTGAAAACAGGTGCGGCAACAGATAATTGGGATACAATTGGCTTGCCTTATGAGTTGCAAAACCAGGCAATCAGAAAGATAATTGATAATATAGAGCATTATCATGGCAAGGTTACAATTTCAGGCTTTCCGAACGAAACCCCCTGTCGCCCTTCACCAAATGCAATTAAGTGTCAAGCAGGCATACAACTATTATATGTAACTAATTTGAAACAAATTTATCCTTGTGCATGTACAAAGAACAATTCTAATTTTTCATTAGGTACTGTTAATGAACTTGCCAGGATCAAAGCATATATTGATAAGCAGAAGAAACGTAAATTTAATGAAGGTTGCTTAAATCCAATATTAGATAATGAATCCTCCCCCGAACTTTATGTATAATATATAGCAACCGCAACGATTTTATATTATTCATATAGCCTAACCTTAAGGTAAAGTAATAAACTTCCCATTATGTTTAAGCCATGATGCTCAACTGAACATCATGGCTAAGGGGTTGGCATTTACGGCGGCATGAAGCTGATTGTCGTCAACATGCGTATATATCTCAGTGGTGGCAATGCTTTCGTGCCCAAGAATCTG
>JAHDPQ010000127.1 GCA_018434245.1 Oscillospiraceae bacterium | reverse complement strand
CGGTAAACATGCAAATCCCTCCCAACAACAAAAAATAACATATATTATAATATAAGTAACATAAAAAGAGCCCGGAATTTTGGTTTAGGGGTTGTAAAACGGTAAGGACATCGCAAAAAGATCGATGTCCGCCACTTTAAAAATCCGCGTTATTATGTATCCTGCGCCCATATATCCAAAGTTCCAAGGGACAATCTCTACGTACTAGTGCAAAATTGTCGTGTAAAACATTAAGATTATTATAGAGTAGGGAATCTTTATTGTCAACTGTTGGTTCGACAAAAACCGCGCTTTTAAAACAAATTTCAATCGTATTCTATTTTTGTATATAATAGAATTTTTTGAGAGGTTTTCTCTCATATCAACCGGGTTTTTTACGGGCAACGTAATTTTCATCCCATTTTTCAACAGCGTTCGGCAAAATTCTTTTCATAAATATCCGCTGAAAAAACTCTAAAAATATTTGAAAAGCCTAAAGTTTCACTCTGCTTGTGCGAATATATTGATACAGCGATGTATGGATTGTGTTCCAAACGCCTTTCCACTGCATCATACGGCATAAAAACACTCTAAAATCGGCAAACTCAACTTATGAGGTGAAGCGTCATGAAAGTCAATTTTCCTTCCCGTATGAACCTGTACGCCAGGATGCAGGCCGAGCGGGCCACCAGCGTTAAGGGAGGCTTTTCTTCCGGCAAAACCGACGTGGCCGAATTTTCTCGCGGCTCGGTTGCAAATCTTGACAAAAACCTGCTGGGTGTGAAAAACTCTATTCAGAACGAGCTTTACACCTCTGCATCCGCCGAGCGGCTGGACCAGCTCAAGCAGGCCATCAAAGCGGGCAAATATCACATTTCCACCGATGATATGGTCAAGGCGCTTCTGGATGAGTAGCTTCTTTTACACACATATATAAGTATTAGAAAGCGAGTATTTTATGTACGATAAATTCCACGGATACCTCACCGAGCTGGAGGGTAACTTTGCAAAGCTTTCCCAGCTGCTCCACAATAAACTGTCCGCCCTGGAGCGGTTTGACATCGACCGTCTGGATGCCATCATCAAAGAAGAACAGGTATTTGTACTGCTTTCCAAAAGCTTTGATGCCAACGTGGCCTCCTATCGGCAAAAGCTGGGGCTCAAGGGCCAGCAGCTCAGCGACATCATCACAGAACTGCCTGTGGAAGAGCAGGGGCGCTTTCAGAGCATCTTTAAACAGCTGAAAGCCTCTCTGAATGAAGTCAAGACCCTCAACCTCAAATGTCAGGACCTCATTGAAGAGCGACTCTACTCTCTGGATAAGGCCATCAAGGAGCTGGATCGCAGCACCGGAGCCTCTTACGGCAAGCAGGGAGACGATTCCAAGCGCCCCGGCGACCCCCCTCATCTTTTCAGCAAGTCGGTTTGAGTTTCTCTTTGTGAAAGCGCACCGTTTTAGGGATTTGGGTGCAGCAAACAAAAGCAGGGTGAACACCTGCCGTGTTCCCGATCTAACACCACGATACGCCATCAGGGCATGAAAAAACCCCAGATGCGGGCTGCTTGCTTTGTGAGAGCAAAGGCCCGGCGAAAGGAGCCAGCGCAATATGATACGTCCAACCTTTCTCGCCTTTGAAACTGCTAAAAGGGCACTGAATGTCAGCCAAGCCGGCCTGGATACGGTAGGCCATAATATAGCCAACGTCAACACCCCGGGCTACACCCGGCAGCGTGTGGATCAGGTGTCCATTCACTCCAGCTATCAGAATAAATATCAGATTCACGGGGCCAGAGCGCAAAATTCGGGACAGGGCGCCGATATTGTGGGCATCAACCAGATTCGGGACCCCTATCTGGACACCCGCTACCGCAACGAAGCCGCAGTCTACGGGGAGCTGGCCATCAAAAACTCCGGGCTCACCGATCTGGAAAACGTGCTGGATGAAATTAAAACCACCGGCATCGTCGCCAAGCTTCAGGATTTTATCAGCCAGCTAACCAAGTATCAAAAGGAAGCGGATTCCGCCGAGTTTGCCACAGTAACCCGCAATTCCGCCTCCCAGCTGACTCAGGTGCTCAACAAAGCGGCCAGCGAGCTTTCCGCCGTTATGGAGCAGCAGCTCTTTGACCTTAAGGTAGCCGTGCAGGATGACCTCAACTCCACCTTGGAGCGAATCTCCTACCTCAACAACCAAATTCGGGAAACCAACATGTATGGCAATCCCGCCAACGAGATGAACGATGAGCGCAATCTGCTCATCGACCAGCTTTCGGAATACCTGCCCATCCGGGTGACCCGCACCCCCGAAAAAATCTCCGAGGACATCACCGTGGAGCGGGTGAGCATTCAGCTGGTGGATACCAGCAAAACTCCCATTCAGACCTTTGACTTGGTAGACAACCACAAGTTTAACCGGTTTGCCGTGGGCGAATCCGATAGCGGAAACCTCACCCTTGCCCTGCTGGACGGCATCTCCGGCTTTCCTCTTTCGCAGGATATGTCCGACAACATCACCGGCGGCGGTGTCAAGGGTTATCTGGACATCATCAACGGCAAGGGGGACTATGCAGGAAAGGGGGAAAACTCCTTTAAAGGTGTGCCCTACTACCAAAAGGCACTGGACACCTTTACCCAAACCTTTGCCAGCCTGATGAATCAGACAAACTCCATCACCGCGGAGGAGGCTCAGGGCAAAACCCACATCAAGCCTTATCCCGACAAAAACCTCTTTGTCCCCGCCGATGGTTCCGGCGTCATTACGGCGGCCAACATCTCCATTTCCGCAGAGTGGTTGGCGGAATCTTCCTTCCTCACCACCACCAAGCAGGACCCTGCCGAGCCCCGGCCCGTCACCGACGAGGACGGCAACCCCAAATACGATGACAAGGGCAATCAGGTTTTCATCACCACCGCCAACTCGGATAACCTGCTCCACTTTATTTCGGTGCTCACCGAGCGGAACAAGTCCTTTGTGGGCATCGATGGAGACGGTCAGGAGTTTGCCCTCTTCAAAGGCTCTATGGAAGAGCAGCTCACCTCGATTCAGAGCACGGTGGGACTGGACAAAAAGCTCAACGACTCTCTCCTCAAGGCTTCCGACACCGTTATCAGCGGCTATGCCGATCAGCGGGATGCCATTTCCGCCGTTTCCATCAACGAGGAAGCCATTCAAATGATGACCTACCAAAACTACTACAACGCGGCCGCCCGCTATATGACCGCTTTGGATGAAGCTCTCAACACCATCATCAACAGCATGGGCCATGTGGGCCGGTAGCACAAACCCTCAAATCAGGAGGATTACGCCATGAGAATCACCAATAGTATGGTTTCCCGCAACTATAACAAGTCTCTTCACTCCAACCGCTCGCTGCTGGACCGGTTTTCCAACCAGATCATTTCCGGGCGGAAGTTTGACACCATGGCAGAGGATACTGCCTCCGGCGTGCGGGCGATGCAGGTGCGCAGAAGCCTTTCCCGCATTGATGCCTATATGGACAACGCCAAGGCAGCCAAAAGCCAGCTGACCGCCTCCGAAACTACCCTGATGCAGATTTCCGACCTTTCCCACAACGTTTCGGAAAAGTATATTCAGGCCATGAACGGGGACAACGGCGCCCAAGAACGGGAAATCATCGCCACCGAGCTGGAAAAGCTGCAGGAAGAGCTGCTGTCTCTGGTCAACGGCCGCTTTGCCGACCGGTACATGTTTGGCGGCACCAACACCGTATCTGCCCCCTTTACCACTGACAATCTGGGCGACCTGTTTTATAACGGCGTGGATGTCAAAGAGCTGCACGCCGGCCATCCCCTTATGGAGGATTCCGCCTACATGGATCTGGGGCTGGGAGTGCTCTTTACCGATAAAAACGATCCTACTCAGGTCAACCCCAACACCGCCTACAAGCACACTCTGGTGGGGGCTCAGTTTCTGGGAACCGGTCCCGACAACCTCTACCTGGTGTTGGGAGAGATGATCACCTCCCTGCGGCAGGGAGAGGGCTTTAACGCGGCGGAAGGAGGCGGGCTCCTTGACCGCTTTAACGCATCCGCTGCCAATGTCAACGTGGCCATCACCAAGCTGGGTTCCGATGCCCAGTATCTGGATTTTACCATCGACCGTCTGGAAAGCGAGCAGATCAACCTCTACGAGCGGCAAACCCAGTTGGAGGCCGCCGATCCGGAAGAGGCCATCATGAATTTTAAAATGCAGGAATATGTCTACAACGCCGCCCTTCAGATGGGTCAGCGTCTGCTGCAGCCCACTCTGTTCAGCTTTATCAATTAAGAGGTGAGTTTATGCAGCCCTTACTTAAAATTCAAACAGTTCCCATCAGTTTAGAGATGCGCACCAAGCGGGCTCAGCTGACTCCCGGGGACGGCAGCATCGAAGCAAAGCTGCCCAAGGCCAAGGTGGGCCGCACACGGGGCAAGGCCTATATTCGAACCACGCCGGCCCAGGTGAATATCGATAGCTCTCGGGCAAGGGCCAGCGCCGGCCTCAAATCCGCACCTCAGACCGTGCGGGAGTTTGCCGAAGCCGGCCGGGCAGATGCAAGGGAGGCCGCCCGCAACTATGCCGAGCAGGGCAATCAGGTGGTGGACAGCCACGGCAAGGGAGCCCCCGTTGCCGAAGCGGCCTCTGCCAAGATGATCAGCAGTGCCGAAACCATCATGGCCTTTATCCCCTCTGTCCCTCCGGAGATTGAGGTGGAGGAAGGCTCCATTTCCTTCGACTATTCTCCCGACACCCTCCAATACGATTGGAATGTAAAGACCACTCCCCCGTTGGAGTATATCCCCGGCAGCATTGAATTTACGGTGGAGCAGTATCCTGAGGTTATTATCGAATACATCGGCTCCCCCATTTACGTGCCCCCCAGCGCCGACCCCAACTACGAGGAATAACAAACTGGACGTTTATATACTCATATAGCATGCGTTTGGCAGCCACCCCGATCCTCAGAGCAAAGCAGGGTGTTTTGTCGATACGTTCTGAATATTTTGGAGGCAGCTATGCTTGTTAACACTGCGGTTTTAGGTCCGGTAGAAGTGAGCATGGACCATATCTTTCACCTGCCGGAAGGCCTTTACGGCTTTGAGCGCAAGGGCGATTATGCCCTGATTACCAAGGAAGATGAAGACGTCACCCTTCGGTGGTTTCAGTCGGTAGATAGCAGTGTGCCCTGCTTTGTAGTCTTTGACCCCTTTGAGATTGTGGAGGGGTTCGATCCCATTGTAGAACCTTCCGACCTGCAATATCTGGGCTGCAAAGATGCTTCCGACCTGATGTTTTTGGTCATCGCCGTAGTCCCCGAGGATATCGGCGGCATCACCGTTAATCTCAAAAGCCCCATTGTGATCAACACCCGGGAAAAACGGGCCCGACAGGTGATTCTGGCCAACCGGGACTACCCCATTCGCTTCCCGCTTTTTCTTCAGCAGGAGCAGTAATCACAGGCAGATGCCCGGCATCTGCCGTTGCAAAGGAGGTGGAACCGTGCTGGTCATCAGCAGGCGCATCGGCGAGTCCTTTGTCATCGGCGAGAATATTGAGGCCACTGTGGTGGACATCATCGGCGAAAAGGTTGTACTGGGCATCTCTGCTCCCAAGGAAGTTCCCATCACCCGCATTGAGGTGAGCGAGATTCAGGAGCAGAATCTGGCGGCGGCCTCCAGCAATATTAACATGCACGGTTTTGCCCGCCTTTATAAAAAAAGATTCCCCCGCAGACCCGAAAAGCCGCTGTAAAGGTTTTACCGGACAAAGTATCTCCGGTATGGAAAAACCCGCCCTCCCAACAGACAGGAGAGCGGGCTTTTTGTTTGTTTGGCGCAGAGCCCCATCCTTTCCGGCGGCTTGCTTTAATCCGCAATGACCACGGCGGTTCGGTTGGGCATACAGACAGCGCTCTGCCCATCCCGCCAGATCCACCCGGTTTTTTCGCAGATATGGTCGGGGCAGGTGACATTGACAAAGCGGATTTTCTCCTCCCTGACCTCCAAAAAGGCGGGGACCCCGTACACCGAAAGATCGATGGTTTGGTCGGGAGCATTTTCCAAAGCAAGCTCCAGCACCTGCTCCCCGTTGACGGTAACGTGGGCTGTTCCTGCAGGGCCTTCCTTATTGTTCAGCCAGTAGAATCCCCCCAGCACCAGCAGCGCCAGCACCAGCAGCACAAGCTCCCATCGGTCGATCCCCTTTCGCTTCAACCAATCCCTCTTTTCTCCTTGCAACCGATACTTATTAGGTTACATGATTTTAACACTTTGTCAACTATAATTCTATGGCAACAGGCTCCTCATACCCTAACTTCCCTGCTTTTTGGAAGATTGCCCCAGCTGTACTCTTTACTTTCCCCCGCCTTTATAGTATAATATCACTATAGTAACCAATGTTACGAAAAGGTGAGGGCTATGTCAGAACAACTGCCAATAAAAATAGAGGAAAAGCTGTATCAGAATACGATTTTTGAGGGGCTCACCCCCGAGCAGATTGCTCAGGTGCTCCCCTGCATTGCCCTTGCCGTCAAGCACTACGAGCCCGATGAGTGTGTCGCCGACCGCCAGCGACCCTTGCAGGAGCTGGGTGTAGTGCTGGAAGGGGATTTGGTGGTTTGTGACGACGGGGACAAGGTGGTGGACAGCATCGGCCGCAATGGCCTTTTGGGTGAATCCGCTCTGGCCGCCTCTGCCCAGTTGCCTCATCGGGTAGTGGCCTCTAAGGGAGCGCAGGTGCTCTACCTTTCGGGAGCCTTTTTCCTTTCCCCCTGCGGTAAAAGCTGCGAAAACCGAGAGGCTCACCAAATCATTGTGGGCAATATGCTGCGGCTTCTTTCCGAGCGAACCATCACTCTCAATAAAAAGATTGCCTACCTGACAGCAGAGGACCTGAAAACCAAAATCGCCATGTATCTCTGGGAACTGTATCAGCTCAATGGCAGCCCTACCTTTAACATGCCCCTCAACCGGGACCGGCTGGCGGAATACTTTTCGGTGGCCCGGCCTTCCCTTTCCCGGGAGTTGACCAATCTGCGGAACATGGGAATCATCGATTTCCACCGCAGCAGTGTCACCATTCAGGACACCGACGCTCTGCAGAAATTGGCGGGGCGCTAGACTTCTTCAGCGCTGGAATCCTGTGTCCATTCACCAATAAAAGCCTGCCCCTCTCGCTACACCGCGGGAGGGGCAGTTTCTATGTTTCATCAAGACTTTACCACTTGGAGAGGGGGCCCCCCCAGCCGCAGAAGGGTATCCGCCATCCGGCGGGCTTCTTCCCGGTCGTGGGTCACCTGCAGCATGAGGGGTGGGCGGTTTGCCGCCACAAAGGCCTCCATCTCCCGTTTGGTCTCCTCATCCAGCCCCTTAAAAGGCTCGTCCAGCAGCAGGATGTCCCCCCCATAGGCAATGGCCCGGGCCACCGCCACCCTGCGCCGCATCCCGCCGGAAAGCTCCTCCGGCAGCTTGTGGGCGGCGGAGGAAAGGCCACAGGCTCTGAGCACCTCATCCGCCAAGGCAGAGGACTCCTCCCCCGCCGGCAGCACCGCCAGAACGTTGCCTTTGGCAGTCAGCCCCGGCAGCAGCCGATCCTCCTGAAACACCATGGAGACCTTGCGCCCTCCCAGCCGGATGGTTCCCCCATCCGGTTGTTCCAGTCCAGCCAGCAGGCGCAGCAGAGTGGTTTTGCCGCAGCCGGAAGGCCCCATGAGAGCCACCGTCCCCTCCAAGGGCAGGGAGAGAGAAAAATCCTCCAGCACCGTCAAAGGGCCGTAGCTCTTGGTGAGGTGGGCCAGTTCTAAGGGCTCCAAAGAAGGAGCTTTTTTCTCCGGTTGGTGGGAATGGGCTTCCCGGCGAGAAAGGCCCAAATCCAGCAGCTTTTTCTCCAAGGCTCGCAGCCCCCGGACCGCTCCCCCTTCGATGAGGATGCTGAGCAAAATCACCGCGATGGTCCAGGCAAAGAGGTCGGCGATTTCAAAGTAGATTTTCGCCCCCCAAATCTGCTTGCCGATGCTCAAAGCAGGATGGACAATTACCTCAGCGGCAATGGCCGACTTCCAGGCAAAGCCCAGCCCCGCCGTGCTGGCGGCGGTGACGTAGGGCATCAACTGGGGCAGATAGATCAGCCGCAGGGTTCTACTACCGGAAAATCGGAACAGCCGGGCCATTTCTACAAGGTCCCGGTCCAGGTGCTCCAGCCCGGCGCTCAGGTTGGAGTAGGTCATGGGCAGCACCATTAAAAAGGCGATAAACACCGGAAGCCGCCCGGTGGAAATCCAAATGAGGGCAAGGATGATAAAGGAGGCCACCGGTGTAGCCCGCACCACTCCCAGCACAGGGGCCAGCAGAGCTTTAATAAGAGAAAATCGCACTGACAAAAAGGCCAGCACGATTCCTATCAGCAGCGCAGAAAGGAAGCCGGCCATCACCCGCAGGCAGGTAGCCAGCACCGAACTCCAAAAAGCTGCCTGGCCTGCCAGTTCCCCCAGGCGGCCAAAGGCCTGTAAGGGGGAGACCAGCAGAAACTCTTTGTCCACCAGCAGGTAGAGTCCCTGCCAGACCAGTAGCCAGAACACAAGGGCCAGCAGGCGCTGGGGCCACTTGCGCTCCGAAACGTTATTCCGCTTTGTAGAAGAACCCTTCATCCGGCAGCGCTCCTCCCACCGATTTGGGGTTTTGATCCAACAGCACCTTGAGGTATGCGTTCACTGCCGCCTCGACTTCCGGGCCGGTCTGGCACTGAATAGCGCTGTCGGGAATGGCCAGCTTGGCCACCGCCTCGGGAACAATCTCGTACTCGCCAATCAAAGTGGCCGCTTCCTCAATGTTTTCCCCCACCCATTGGGTGCTCTCGTCATACTCCTGCAAAAAGGCAGCCACTGCCTCGGGATACTCTTGGGCAAACTCCTTGCGAACCACCACACAGCTCATGGGCAACTGGGAGCCCCCGGTGATTTTCTCCCACTCTGCGGTGACATCCAGCGCCCGCTTTACCTCATGATTCTTCACCACCGCATTGGTGACAAAGGGCTGAGGCAACAGGGCGGCGTCGCAGCTCCCCGCCAGCAGCTGAGCCATAGTCTCCGCCTGCTCCGCCTTGTATTCGATCTTTAAATCGGCGGCAGGGTCCAGCCCATTTTGGCGCAGCAGGTAATCCAGCACATACTCCTGCGTGGAGCCCTGTCCGGCGGTAAAGAGGGTCTTGCCCTTGAGGTCCGCCACCGAGGCGATCTCCACTCCGGGAGCCGCCATGACGTAGAGCACCCGCATCCCCGAAACCGCTATCAGCTGGACAGCGCCCTGAGTCTTGTTGTAAAGAACCGCCGCCAGATTGGTGGGTAGGATGGCGATGTCCAAGTCTCCGTTGACCAGAGGACCCTGCACCACATCGGGAGCGCCCTCCAAGGTAAAGGTATAGTCGGCCAGAGCGGCCCCCTTGGCGTTTTTATCCATCAGTCCCACAAGTCCCATTCCGGTAGGGCCTTTGAGAGCTCCCACCCGCACCGCAATCTTATCGGTGGGCAGAAGATCGGGGGGCATTTCGTTGGGGTTTTCGTTGTCGGGTTGAGAGGGCTCATCCGCCTCGACAGAGGACTCCGGACCGCCCTGAGCTTCGGATTCCGAGCTTTGGGCTGGGGACGAGTTTTGGCCGCCCCCTGCACAGCCTGCTAATAGGCTTATGGCCAGAACCATAGCCACCAGCAGGGAACATATACGTTTCGCATTGACTTGCATTGGGTTTCATCTCCTTAAAGATTAGGCTTTCAGATGTGTTGTCGCTGATTTCCCTCAGGGAAGGACAATGTTCCTCAAAGCTTCCAGCGTTTGGATGGTGTAGGTGGGGGTAACCTCCCCGGAAAGTTCTTTGCCATGGGGATTGTACCAGCAGGTATCCACCCCGAAGCGAAAGCCCCCCAGAATATCTGCTTCCAGCCTGTCCCCTACCATCAAGGTGGTGGATTTGTCCAAGGGGCCCACCTCCTGATCCAGATAGGTGAAGAAGCGCAGATCGGGCTTATCCGCCCCGCCGCTTTCGGAAACGATCAGCTTTTCGATATAGGGAGCAATGGCCGAGCGGGCCAGTCTGCTTTTCTGAATGCTGGTCACCCCGTTGGAGGCGATGATCAGGCGGCAGACAGAAGCTAGACTTCGGCAGAGTTCCTCTGCGCCGGGGAGCAAAAAGGCTCCCTCCCCCAGATAAAGGCGGTAGGCTTCGCTGATAGCTACCGCATCCCCCGATCGATTTAAAGATTCCAGCAGGTGGACAAAACGCAGAACCACCAAATCCTTTTTGGCGATCTCTCCCTGTTCCAGCATGCGCCACAGCTTCTCGTTGATGCTGGAATAAAGATGGTAGGCCTCTTCTTCCGCCGGCAAGCCGCAGTGTCTGGCCGTCTTGTAATAGGCTTCCCGTTCCGCCTGCCCAAAATCAAACAGAGTTCCGTCGGCATCCAGTAACAGTATCTTATATCGTTGTTTCACATTGCCACCTCCCTGACATTCTTTATTATAAATCCAAAATTTGTAATTGCAAGGTTTGTGCACCCTTTCCGACATTTTGCATTAAAACTCTATCAGCATAGGATAAATCACTGATAAGACCGACTGAAGAAAGGAAAGAGCGAAAATGCTTGACAAGAGGGTGGCAAATCAGTATAATCTATAAGTGTTCATAAGTAAAATGTGATTTGCGCCAGTAGCTCAGCCGGATAGAGCAACTGCCTTCT
>JAHDPQ010000068.1 GCA_018434245.1 Oscillospiraceae bacterium | reverse complement strand
AGACGCCCGCTCCACCCCTTCGATAAACTCTCGGGTGTTGGCGATGACGGTGGTCTTGCCTCCCTGGGGAATAGATACCTTATAGTCCAAAAATTCCCCTTCCAGCAGGCGGCTGATCACGTTGTAGCTGTCGATGGAAAACACGATATGGCGGCGGCTCACCGTCAAAGATGCAGGATTCTCTCCGTCATCCTTCAAAAGTTTTACAATTTCCCCCAGCACCTTTCCGGGGACCACAAAGCTCATGGTCTGGTCGCCGCCCACCACTTCGCTGCGCAGGGCCAGACGGTATCCATCTACCGAGACCACATGGAGCTTTCCTTCCGCCAGATCAAACAGGCTGCCGGTGTGGACCGGCTTGGTATCGGTTTGGGCAATTGCAAATAAGGTTTGCTCGATCATAGATTTGAGCTTATCTTGGGGAAGGGAGATGCCCTCTCCTTCTTCCACCCGGGGAAGCTCGGGAAATTCTTCCGAGGCAATTCCCATAATGGTAAAGCGGGCGGCGCCCCCCACCACTTCGGTGAGAAGTTTTTCCCCCACAGAGATGCTGATGTCTTCAGCGGCCATTTTGCGGATCATATCCGAGAACAGCCGGGCGGGCAGAACGATTTCCCCTTCTGCCAAAACCTGAGCATCTATGGTGGTAGTAATACCGGCTTCCATATCATAGCCCGTTAGGGTAAGAGAGTTGCCGTAAGCTTTGAGCTGCACTCCTTCCAGAGCAGGGATACTGCTTTTGGAGGCAATAACCCGGGATACATTGGTGAGAGCCTCTCGCAAAACAATCTTATTGCAGATACATTTCATTGGGTACCTCCCGGCGGTTTTTTTTAACAAGTTTTTAAAACGCTCTGTTAGCAAAGCAAAGCATAATAATATTTAGTAGTAATAGTAGGGGCTGTTCAAATGTCAAATGACCGGAGAAACAGTGATTATGAAAAGAAAAATTCACATTTAAAGATTCTTCATAAGACCGGGAAAGAAAAGCTCAGGGGTGGAAAATAAATGTTCGCAGGGGAAACCCGTGGATAAGCCCTTGTGGAAAGGGGAAAGAAAGTGCAAAACCCCGTGGAAAACCCAAGGGACAAAAATTTCCGCTGTGAATTGTGGAAAGAAGTGAAATGTTGAATGTGGAATCCCGCGGGCCGCTCGCGTCAAACGGTGGGTTAGCTGGAGCGGATGTTTTTGATGATATCCTCCACCGTTTCCTTGTAGCGGGGGTCTTTGGCCATATTCTTTTCTACCTGCTGAACAGCGTAAACCATGGTGGAATGGTCTCTGCCGCCAAACTCCTCCCCAATGGCCTGCATGGAAATTTGAGTGATTTCCCGCACCACATAGACGCTGATCTGCCGGTCGTTGGAGATGTTGGCACTGCGCTTGTTGGAGCGGATGTCGGTGGGGGAAATGCCAAAGGTTCTGCCCACCTCCGAGATAATCCGGTCGATGGTGACGGGAACGGGCTGGTTGTCGTTGAGAATGTCCCGGATGGTGTTTTGAGCCACCATAATGGAGGGGGGAGAGTTTTGCAGCATCTTGTAGGCCTTTAGCTTCTTCACTGCGCCTTCCAGCTGACGGATGTTGGTTTTCAGCCGGTTGGCGATGTATTCCGCCACTTCTGTAGGCACTTCGATGCCGATCTGCTCTGCCTTGCGGCGGATGATGGCGGTTCTGGTTTCAAAGTCGGGGGGCTGCACGTCAGCCAAAAGGCCCCATTCAAAGCGGGTGCGCAGCCGGTCCTCCAACGTTTTGATTTCCTTGGGAGGCCGGTCGGAGGTGAGGATGATCTGCTTGCCCTCCTGATACAGGGAGTTAAAGGTGTGGAAGAACTCCTCCTGGGTGCTTTCCTTGCCCCCGATAAACTGAACGTCGTCCATGTGGAGCACGTCGGCGGAGCGGTATTTTTCGTGAAACGCTTTGGTGGTCTGCTCGGAAATGGCGTTGATCAGCTCGTTGGTGAATTCTTCACCCTTGACAAAGATTTGCTTTTTTTCCGGAAAAGTTTTGGAAATTTCGGTATAAACGGCGGTGAGGAGGTGGGTTTTGCCCAGTCCCGACGCGCCGTAGATAAACAGTGGATTGTAGGCGCCTCCGGGGTTGGCCGCAACCGCCAGAGAAGCGGCGTGGGCAAACTTGTTGGAGTTGCCCACAATAAAAGTTTCAAAGGTATATTCGTATTCGGGGCCCAGTTCGGGGGTTTCTACCGGGGCGGGGGTCTCTTCCTCGCAATCCACCGAAATGGCAACAGGAAAGCCCAAAACCTGTTCGTAACCTTTCGCCAAAAGATCGGCGTATTTTTCTTGCACAATGTTTTGTTTAAATTTGGTCTTTACCCGTAAATAGGCGGTGGAATCGGAAAACCCTACCGGTTCGATGTCCTTGATCCAAAGTGTGTGGGCAATCTCCGAAAGCTGCCCTTTGCAATAGTTGCTTACCCATTCAAATACCTGGTCAAAACTTTCCAGTGAATCCATAACTCTCTCCTTGCGCAACCCAAATAAAAATGGGTTAAAAATAAAAATGCGGCAACGTAAGCGCCACATCTAAAAGGTCTGTGGAAAAGGTGAGGAAAAAGTGGGTGAATGATGGTGGAAAACAAGTTATTCACAGACTTTACCCGAAGTTAATTGTAGCATAAAACCCATATCTTTTCAAGGTTTTCCACAACCGATTTTTGATACATTATATAATAGGGTAAGAAAGAGCGCTTTTTCCGGAAAAGCCCTTGTCCAAAGGATGAAAAAAGGCGAAAAGGGGCATCCTGAAAGGGAAAGGATGCCGCGGCTTCTACCCGGAAGATAAATGAGCCCAAAACACCCCGCATGGTATATCATATACAAAAGCAAGGGGGAAGGCTCCCCGCCTCAATTCCTATGGAAACGTGCAAGGCGGGGCTGCAAAAATAGTCTGCGGCGGTGTTGCGTTTTGGGGCTTTGGGTGAGTGAAATTTTAAAAACTCTGTTTTTCAGGACAATCCCTTGACATATGGCAAAGGCATAAGATATAATATCACTTTGTAGGGGCAAGGGTGTCTTTGTCCCGTTTTCCCCGAAAGGAGGGTATCGGCGTGAAAAGAACCTATCAACCCAAAAAGTTGCAGCGTAAAAAAGAGCATGGCTTTCTCAAAAGGATGAAAAACAAAAGTGGGAGAAAGGTGCTGGCCTCCAGAAGGCTCAAAGGCAGGGCGCGCCTGACTCACTAGACCAAAAGCGCGGCCACAGCAACCTGTGGCTTTTCTTTTTCGTCCAGTGAAAAAACAGGCGCATTCTGCGCATATTAAAGATGAAGAAAACTTCCATGATTCGGGAAAACTACCTGTTTCGCCGTCTTTACCGCAAGGGCAGGACTCAGGTGACCCCTTGTATGGCTGTTTATTATAGCCGAGGGGGTAAAACAAACAGGCTGGGAATTACCACCACCAAGAAAATTGGCAAAGCGGTAGAACGCAACCGGGCCAGGCGGGTGATTTTAGAATCTTACCGCCTGTTGGAGGATGAGATTCCTTCCGGCTGGGATTTTGTCATTGTAGCCCGCACCAGAGCTGCCAACGTCAAGATGCAGGTGGTAAAGGCGGAGCTGGAGGGAGTTTTAAAAAAACTGCCCGGTCGCCGTCCGTCGGCTGCCGGCAAACAATAGTGCTGCCTCGTGGGGTGGGCAAGTGCTATAGTAAGGATAGTCAATGAAGTTTATTTTATTGCTCCTGCTTCGGTTTTACCAGAAGTTTATATCGCCCCTTACGGTGCGGTCCTGTCGTTTTTACCCAACCTGTTCCGCCTACGCCTACGAGGCCATCAAGGTTCACGGGGCGTTGCGGGGCGGGTTTTACGCGCTTGCGCGCATCCTCAAATGCCACCCCCTGCATCCCGGTGGCTACGATCCCGTTCCACCGTCCAAAGCTTCTCAATTCCAACATCACCTTGCATGTACGGAGGAATCGTAGATGTTTAATGCAATCAATTCACTGATCGGTATCCCCTTGGGATGGGTCATGTGGCTTCTCTACTACATGGTGAAAAATTACGGTGTGGCACTGTTGCTATTCACCCTGTTTTCCCGGCTGATTATGCTACCTGTCACCATCAATCAGCAAAAAAGCACTGCCAAAATGGCTATGCTTCGTCCTCAGATGGAGGAAATTCAAAAGAAATACGCCAACAACCGCCAAAAGCTCAACGAAGAAATGATGGAGCTTTACAGCAAAGAAAACTATAACCCCATGTCGGGTTGTTTGCCCATGGTGGTTCAGTTTTTGATTCTCTTTGGCATCATCGACGTCATTTACAAGCCCCTAAAGCACATTCTGCGGCTGCCGGCAGAGTTTATTGCAGAAGCACAGAAGCTGCTTCCCGATATTTCCCAGTACGGCGCCCGGGCCATGAGCTCCCATCTGCCCATTGTCAAGGAGCTGATCAGCAACCCCGAACCCTTTATGAACCTGAGCTATGGACCGGAATGTGTAGCCAAAATCCAGGAATTTGCCCCCAAGCTGATGTTTTTGGGCGTCGACCTCATCGGCCAGCCCGAAACCGGTATGTTCTTTAACCTGTTCAAGGGACAATTTAACCCTGTGATTCTCATCCCCATTTTGTCGGGTATCACCTCCCTGATGCTTTCCATCAACACTCTGAAGAATACCTCTGCAACCACCGAGGGCCAGGCCGGAGCTGGTAGCATGAAAGCCATGATGCTGACCATGCCCATCTTCTCCACCGCCTTTACCTTTAGTGTGCCGGCCGGTGTCGGTCTGTACTGGACCTATTCCAACATCATTGGTTTCCTTCAGAACATTGTGGTTTACAAATTCTACAATCCCAAAGATATGGCCGAAAAAGCACAGAAAGAATTTGAAGAGCGCAGAGAGCGGGAGCGTCAGGAACGCATAGAAGCCAAAAAGCGAGCAAAGGAACAGGGTGAGGAGGACATTACCGCCCTTTCCAAAAAAGAGCAGAGCCGCCGCAAGCTGGCGGAAGCTCGCAAACGGGACGCGGAAAAATATGGCGAGATATACGAGGATGTCAGCGACGACGATTTGTAACATTCCCGCCTAGAGATAAGGAGAGAGGCGCATGGTAACCGAAATCATCGAAACCGGTAGAACCGTTGATGAAGCCATCAGGTCGGCGTGTCACAAACTGGGGCACGATCTGGAAAGCTGTGATTTCGAAATTATCGATTTTCCTAAAAAGGGCTTTCTGGGACTGAAAAACATCCCTGCAAAGGTACGTGTCTACCTCAAAGAAGAAGTGGTCCGGGCCAAAGAAAAGGCTGCTTCACAGGCTGTGCAGCAGGCCGAGGCCAAAAGGGCGGAACCTCAGCCCCGCCCGGAAGGAAGAGAGAGAAGAAAACCAAGGCAGGCTCCTTCTGTCAGGGCAAAAGAGCAAAAACCGGTGAAAGAGCGGCAGCCCGAAGCTAAGGCTGTAGAGGTTAGGAGTTCGGACGAAAAGATCCTAATTGGCGAGGGCGTCATCACCCCCGAAATGATGGAAAAAGCAGCGGCAGCCACCGCTTATCTGGAAGGAATTTTCCAGCATCTCAACCTCAGCGAAGTGAGCATCCAGCCCATTTGGGAAGAGGGCGGCGTCTGCCTTTCCGTGCAGGGCAGCAGTCTGGGGGCCATCATTGGCCGCCGGGGCGAAACTCTGGACGCTCTGCAGTATCTTTCCGGCTTGGTGGCCAACCGCATGGAAGGCGACTACCTGCGCATTACCGTAGATTGCGGCGATTACCGGGTCAAGCGGAAAGCCACTTTGGAAGCTTTGGCTCATCGGGTGTCGGAGCAGGTACTTAAAACCGATATCAGCAAGACCCTGGAGCCCATGAATCCCTTTGAGCGGCGGATTATCCACGCTACCGTCTCCACCATTGAGGGCGTCAGTTCCACCTCTGTAGGGGAAGAGCCCAACCGCCGGGTGGTCATCACCACACCCACCGCCAAAAGCAGCCGCAGAGGCGGCAAATCCTCGTCGGGGCGTTCCGACCGGGGAGAGAGACTGGAGCGCAGAGGCGGCAGAGGCCGGGATCGTGATCGGGACAGAGGCGGCGATCGCCGTAGCAGTGGGAGTGGCGGCGGAAAAGGTGTGCGGGAGCAACGTAAGCCGGCGGCATATCAGCAGCCGGCCAGAGACCTCAGCTCCCCGCCCAGCGAGGCTGCCGACCAGCCTTTGTACGGCAAGATCGATCTGGAATAGCAAAGTTGCGAGGGAGTGGGGTGTAGCCCTTCTCCCTCTCTTTATCTGCTGAAGCGGGGGGACTGCCTTGCCTTTTTTGGGAATCCGACTTAGAGCCCATGAAGTCAGCTTTCCGCAAAACATGGCAGCGCATAGATCGAGGGGGCTTTTCTGCCCCTTGATACCAATAATCTTAGAACCGCGCTGAGGATCAGCCTTCCGCACAAGATTACGCGCTATTTGAAGTCAGAAAGCAGGCCCCATCCGGCGAGGACGCCGATGGGAAGTACCAGCAAAACTTGGGGGAACGATCATGTCCATTTTACAGCAAAACACCATCGCAGCCATATCCACCCCCTCCGGCGTGGGCGCGGTGGGGATGATACGCCTCACCGGAAAGGATGCAATTTCGGTGGCGGGGCGGATTTTTACACCCTTAGACCAGGAGCGCAGCCTTGCGCATTTGGGGGGATACAGCGGCGTTTTGGGCAAAATCTGCCGCTTTGACGGCACCCCGGTGGACGAAGCGGTGGCCTTTGTCTACCGATCCCCCAAAAGCTACACCGGGGAGGATGTGGTAGAGCTTTGCTGCCACGGTGGAACCTGGGCGGTGCGGCAGGTGCTGCGCCTCTGCTTGGAGGCGGGAGCTTCTCCTGCCGGACCCGGCGAATTCACCCGCCGGGCCTTCCTCAACGGCAAGATGGACCTTGCTCAGGCCGAAGGGGTAATGGACCTCATCGGCGCCAAGGGGGAAGCGGCTCTGCGTGCGGCCCTTTCCATCCGGGAGGGCAGCCTTTCCCGGCAGGCAGAGGCCTTTTCTCAGGCCCTGCTGGAGCACTCCTCCCACATAGCGGCCTGGTCCGATTATCCCGAGGAGGATTTGATCCCAGTGGATTCAGAACTGCTGCAACAGGAGTTGGAGGAGCTGCTGTTCCAGCTGGATTCTCTGCTGGCCAAAGGAGAGCAGGGCCGCCTCATCCGGGAAGGAGCTTCCACCGCCATTATCGGCAAGCCAAACGTGGGAAAATCCACCCTGATGAACCTGCTGGTGGGAGCCGAGCGGAGCATTGTCACCCAGATTCCGGGAACCACCCGAGATGTGGTGGAAGAAACCGTCACCGTTGGGGGGATTTTGCTCAACCTAATGGATACCGCCGGCATCCGGGACACTCAGGACATGGTGGAACAGATCGGCGTAGAGCGTTCTTTGAGTCGACTGGAAAGCGCAGATTTGATTTTGGCGGTATTTGACGGCTCCGATGTTCTTTCGGAACAGGACGGCAAGCTTCTGGAGTTGTTGCGGGGCAAACACTCTATCGGTGTAATCAACAAAAACGATCTTCCCTCCCGCATCGACCGGGAGAAAATTCAACAGTCTCTGGGCCGGGTGGTGGAAATTTCCGCCTATACCGGCAAGGGTCGGCAGGAGCTGGAGCAGGCGATTTTGCAGGTGCTGGAGCTTCATCAGGTAGATGCCACCGAGACCATGGCTATGGGAGAGCGGCAGATGGATTGCCTGCGCAAGGCGGCTGACTTTCTCCGGGAGGCAGTGGAGGCTCTGGAGCAGGGAATAACTTTGGATGCTGTGGGGGTCTGCCTAGATGGGGCATTGGACCGTCTGCTGGCTCTCACCGGCCAGCGGGTGACTGATGCTGTGGTGGATCAGGTGTTCTCTCGGTTTTGCGTGGGAAAATAGCAGGCTTTGGGATAAGGCAGGCGGCAATCATGTCGCCTGCCTTTGTGGTAGTGGGCTTTTCCGCTACCTGAGCTTCAACGGGGGGCCTTTCCACTGCCGGAGTGCATCATGTGGAAAAGAACCCGGCATTCCATACCAAGGGGAAGAGAGTGCATCCCAGTTCTGGCAAAACTTTGGGGCTGGGGCCACATTTACTCCTCCCATCACAGGGTAGATTTGCTACAGAGCAAAAACGGCTGCGGAAGGTTTCTCCGCAGCCGTTTTGTTGAGATATTGATGTTCATAGAATTGCTGTTCGCAGGGACTAGTACTTGTCCCCGTGCAGACTGACGGCAAAAGCGTCGGTAAAGGCAGCTTCCTCCTCGGCGGCGTGATCGTCTGCCGCCTCATATTCCAAGTAGCCGGAGCTGTTGCCTTGCCGCAGGCGGAACTTGGAGATCAGGCCCTTGAGCAGGCCGGACTGACCGGAAAGCTCTTCGCTGGCGGCAGCGCTTTCTTCGGAGGTGGCAGCGTTGGTCTGGACCACCGCCGAGATTTGATCCACCCCCTGATTGATTTGGTGAATGGCAGTGGCTTGATCCTGGGAAGCCTGAGCGATCTTGTTGATCAGAAGAATGGTTTCCTGCGTTTCCTTGGCACTTTGAGCCAGAGACTTGGCGGTGGAATCCGCCACCTTGGTGCCATGCTGTACCGCCACCAGACTCTCTTCGATCAGAACGGTGGTGTTCTTGGCAGCGTCTGCCGATTTTCCCGCCAGATTGCGAACCTCGTCGGCCACTACGGCAAAGCCCTTGCCGGCGGCCCCGGCCCGGGCGGCTTCCACCGCAGCGTTGAGGGCCAGAATGTTGGTCTGGAAGGCGATGTCGTCGATGATCTTGATGATTTTGGAGATTTCTGAGGACTTGTGAGTGATTTCGCTCATGGCAGAAACCATGTCTTTCATCTGTTGGTTGCTGCTCTGCAGCTCGGCGCCGGCAGACTCCGCCTTTTTGTGGGCAAGATTGGCGTTCTCGGCGTTTTCCTGCACCTGACCGGTCACTTCGGTGATGGCGGCAGAAAGCTGTTCAATGGAGCTTGCCTGCTCGGTGGCTCCTTGAGAAAGGGCCTGAGCGCTGTGAGCCACCTGCTGAGCGCCGCTGTCCACCTGAAGGGCCGACTGGTTGATCTGCAGCAGGGTAGAGTTCAGGTTATCCAACATGGCCTGCATGTTGTTTTTAATCTTCTGGAACTCGCCGGTATACTCCCGCTGAAGCTCAACCATAAGATCCCCTTGGGAAACACTTTGCAGCGCGTCGGAAATCTCATCGATATATCCCTGATAGTTGACCAGCTGGTCGATGGTGCGCCCAAAAGCGTCTGCCAGCTTGCCCACTTCGTCCTTGGTCTTTATCTTCAGCAATACGTCAAAGTTGCCGTCGGCAATTTGCTGGGCTGCCTCGGTCACCTTCTGAATGGGCCTTGCAATGCTGGCACTGACAAAGAAGGAAAACACCGCGCCTGCAACCAGAACAATCAGGCAGATGGTGATCAGGGTTTTGACCAGGGCATTGACCTGTGCCAGTATCTCATTGGTGTCTACAGTGATAACCACAACCCAAGGGCTGCCTTCGATGGGGGCAAAGCCGGACAGCTTGCTGATTCCGCCATAGGTATACTCGCCGCTACCTACCTCCCGGGTGACCATTCTTTCCGTTAAAGCACCCAGTTGCTGAAAGGCCGGATCGTTTTGAGCGTTGAGGATATCGTTATCCTGCATGACCACCAAATTCGTGTCGTGATGAGCTACGGTGGTGCCCTCGCCGTTGATGAGGTAGGCGTAGCCGGTGTCCTTATAAGTAATTTCCTGAACCATACGGCTCAGCTCTAATCCATCTTTGCAGCCATAGAACACCCCGGTTTGCCTGCCGTTAAGGATAACGGGAGCGGAGAAGATGATCACAGGCTGATTGTCCTTCTCACTGAAATGCAGGTCGGAGGCCGCAACTTCTCCCTCCATAGCCCCAAGGTAATAGTCTCGCTCAGAAACAACTTCCTTTTCCTTAGTGTTGTTTAAGATCAGGGAGTTGCCCTTGGTGTCTGCCAAGGCAAAATACAGGTAACCGGACCGGTTGGCCTCCACCTCGCAGTAGGAGATTTTCCGGCCAATGGGAATGGATTCGCTGATGATGGTGGAGTTCTGCGCAAGGGTGTCGATGTAGCGCCGCTCTTCATCCAGCTTGGTAGCCATATACTTGGCCTCCGTCTGGGCCATGATTTCCAGATCATAGAGAGCCGTTTCCATTAGTGTATTTTTAACAATGTTTGTGGAGATCAGCCCCAGCACCGCTGTCACAACCAGAATAATCAGCGTAAACATTGTAATTAATCTCAACTTAATCGATTTCATAAAAAGCCTCCTCCCAGTTTTGCAATACCCATTGCATCTAAAACCTTATGTTGGATCACCTCAACGTACCCATGAGCCGAAATGCCGCTTTGTAGTTGTTCATCAGGGGAATCCGCTCCAACAGGAGAAACCTTGGGGCTGTTTGGCCACCTCCCAGCGCCTTTGCAGAATTTCTCAAATTAACATTTTTTCCAGCTTTAAATTGGAAAATGCTCCAATACATACCATTATACCGCATTATATAACAAAAAGAAATTGACAAAGTTGGATAAAAATTACTTGTTTTACTATTCACAATGTAACGAAGCTTGGGTTATCAATTGGAAATACCATAAAAAATACGAGATTATTTTTATCAAAAGAGAAAAAAGAGAAAAGATTTTCCCCTTTGGCTAAAATTTTGGGATGACGACTCGGTGGGGAGATGTTCTTTGTCGCCTTGACTGCAGGGACAAAAAAAGTGGCCCCGCAAGGCCACTGGAAGAAGCTGTGATTCAATTGAATGGCCCCAGAAGCAAAGCCGCGGATGGTGGGGGAATTGCCTCATCTGCAAATTCCCGGTTTAGCCCTTGATTGCATGCTTGTGCGGCGGCATTTGGTATGGTAAACTGTATGTATTACTTGGGTCCCAGCCGCTTTTCCGCATTTTGGATCAGGTTGAGGAGGCTGGACGACCAAAGAGGGTATTCTTCGCCAAGGCTCTGGGTAGAAAGAGCCAGCAGCTCCGGTTCGGCCACCGGGTCGTGGCCCGGCTGGGGTGTGCCTGCCGCAATGGCCTGAGCGTTGGCCTCACAGACCTGCATGGCGCCGTCGGCATAGCGCAGGGCCACCGGTAGGGAAAGGCTGAACATGGCCTCCTGATTTTTGGCGTTGACGGCGTAAACCAGCCGGAACATCCGATAGACCGCCAGCATCAAAAAGGAAGAGACTTCCCCCACCAGAGATTTGCTTTCCGCCTTGCTCAGCAGGCTGTATAACACGTTGAGGGAGTTTGCAATCAGCTTTTTGCTGAGCATGGGCAGCAGAGGCATCCTGCTTTCGCCACCCTCTGCGTCGGCCTCGGGAATATCCTCCACTGTCAGGGTGGCTCCGTGGCGGTCGGGCGAGCGCCCCAGCAGGTAATCGCAGGAAACCCCGTAGTAATCGGCACAGCGGACCAAAAAGTCCAGCCCACACTCCCGGATTCCCTTTTCGTAGTGGGAAAGCAGAGCCTGGGAGATGCCAAGTTCAGCGGCAACACTTTTTTGGCTGGTGCCTTTTTCCTTTCGCAGCAAGGTTAATATCCGCGGAAAGTCGTTATTCATGCATAATCCCCCCCGGCTGGCTTTTGTTACGTATAGTATATTATAAGATACCAAAAACATTTTGTAAACAGCATATCGCGGGCCAATGTGATTATTTTCGACGTATATTTCAGAAAGAGGGGTATTTTAATGATTACCTACAAAATCCACCTGATTCGAACTGGCAGCACCTCCGCAAATCCCTGGAAGCGCTATGTGGGTCAGAGCGATATTCCTCTCTGTGACAAAGGGCGGGAAGCGTTGGAGCAGCTTCATCAGGAGTTTACCTATCCGCCGGTGCAGGCGGTGTATGCAAGCCCCTTAGGCCGCTGTATCGAGACGGCGGATATTCTCTATCCCGACCATCAGCCCATAGTGGTGGAGGGCCTCAAGGACATGAATCTAGGAACCTTTGAAGGCAAAACCTTTGACGAACTGCGGGGGGAGGAAGCCTTTTCCCGCTGGCTGGCCGACTCCTTCAAAAACACCCCTCCCGGCGGAGAAAAAACCGAGGATTTTACCGCCCGTGTGGTAACAGCTCTGGATGGTGTGGTCCGCCAGATGATGGAGCGGAAAACCCAGTCGGCGGCCATCATTACCCACGGCGGCGTGGTCATGTCCCTGATGGCGGCCATCGCCCTCCCCCGGCTGCCCCTTCACCAGTGGGCGGCCAACAACGGCTGCGGCTACACCCTGCTCACCAGCGCCCAGATGTGGATGCGGGACCGCTGCGCCGAAGTATTTTCCTTTATTCCCGACCAGAGCATTGAGGACGACATGGGGATGTACGGGCTATACTTCAACGAGTAAACCGCCGTTTGAATCCATTCAATTGTACCCATACTATTAATATGAAGGGGTTGTCCCCATTAGAACCCCTTTGGGAGGATTGTAGCAATGTCAGGATTGATTCACCTTTATGTAGGGGACGGAAAAGGCAAGACCACCGCTGCGGCAGGCCTTGCCATGCGGGCTCTGGGCTGCGGAAAGCGGGTACTGTTCGGGCAGTTCCTCAAGGGGCGGCCCACCGGGGAAATTGCCTCCCTGGCCCAACTTGGGGCAAAGATTCTGCGGGCAAAGTCGGGGGAAAAGTTTATCTTTCAGCTAAGCCCGGAAGAAAAGGCGGAGTCGGTTCGCCTCCACACCCAGGCGCTGGCGGAAATTGGAGAGGAAATAGCCTCCGGCCGGTTTGATCTGGTGATTCTGGACGAGGTAGTGGACGCTGTCAACAGCGGGGTGGTCCCTCTGGAGCAGCTGACGGCGCTGCTGGATCATCGACCGGATACCGTAGAAGTGGTCCTGACCGGACGCAATCCCCCCGAGGAAATTGTAAAGCGCAGCGACTATTACACCGAGTTTGTCTGCCGCAAGCACCCTTATCAAAGGGGAGTTCCCGCCCGGGAAGGCATCGAGTACTAATATTCCAGTGACCTCATCGGCTCAGTGCCGCCGGGTGCCACTCATCTGCCAAAAGGAGACAGAATAGACCATGTCATTATTTTCTACCATTAAAAGAAACGCAAAAATGGCCCTGAGCGGGCGTTGGGGCGCTGCCATAGGAACCTTTCTGCTGGTGGCAGGAGTGGGAGCTCTGCTGGCGGGGCTGGAGCATTGGGCCCTGCGGATTTTTGTGGTGGACCCGTTGCTGCAAAATCCCACCATGGAACCCCCGGCCTATGATCTGGCCCAGCTGACCCGGGAGCTGCTGATCGGCAGCCGGGCGGAAATGCTGATCTCCACCCTGTTTATGCTACTGACGCTTCTTCTTCTTTCCCCCCTGCAGCTGGGGCTTACCCGCTGGTATTACACCCTGATTCGGGGAAACGCTGCCCCCTTTGGGGAGATTTTTCACTTCTTCGAGACCCTGCAGCGGTATTTGCGTGCGGTGTGGTATACGGTTCAGCTTGGTCTGCGCAGCTTTTTGTGGAGCCTTGGGTTCTTTTTTCTGCCCGGGGGGGTGTTGGGGGTCAGCCTGTGGTTTTTGGGCACCGAGGGAATCTCAGACCAAACCCGCTCCGCCGCCAGTGTAGGGGTAGTGATGGCCTGTGCCCTGTTCTTTTTGGCCGCCGCCCTTTATATGATTTTTATCAACCGGTACGCTCTGACCTCCTACTTCCTCTGTGAATCCGATGCCGTCAGTGTATCCTCCGCCCTGAAGACCTCCATTCGCTACACCAAGAGCCACCGGGTGCTTCTCCTCCTCTTTTCCCTTTCCTTTTTGGGATGGTACCTGCTGACTCCCTTCACTATGTTTTTGCTGTTGCTGTTTGTGGTTCCCTACTACAACGCCGCTACCATGTTGCTCAGCCGCTATCTGGTGGAGAAAAACCGCCTCAGCGAGCCCGACACTACTCAGGAGTGGCATCCTATCAAGTGATTCGTTAAACACTATCACTGCAAAAAAGCTAGGCTCTGTCAGCAGAGCCTAGCTTTTTTGGGTATCCTAAACTTTAGAAAGAGCGGCGGAACTTGGTGGTGCTTTCGCTCCTATCCACCACTTATTCTTCCTTAGCTTTGGGTTTAAAGGCTACTGCCGACAAGAATCCAAAAAAGATAGCTGCCGCCACCCCTGCCGCCGAGCCGGTCAGACCGCCGGAAAGGGCCCCGAAAATGCCTTTTTCCGCCACAGCGTCCCGAGTTCCTTTGGCAATGGTGCTGCCCCATCCGGTGAGAGGGATGCTGGCTCCGCCACCGGCCCAGTCCACCAGAGGTTGATAAATTTTCAGCGCTCCCAACACCACTCCCAGCACCACAAAGATGACCAGAATCCGGGCGGGAGTCAGCTTGGTGAAGTCGATAAGCACTTGGCCCACGGCACAGATGGCGCCTCCTACCAAAAAGGCCTTGGCGTATTCCCAAAACAGTTCCATTATGCGTTTCCTCCCTGCTGTGTGGTGGGGTTAGGGGTAGAGGACAAATGGAGCAGGTGGGCAATGCCGGGAATGTTCTGCCCCTGCTGCACACTGACGGGGGACATCAGCGCCCCGGTGGCCACAAACAGCATATCCTTGATTTTGCCCTCTCTGATGGCGGGGATGATATAGGAGCAGAGCACTCCCGCCGCGCATCCGCAGCCGGAACCCCCCGCCTCCACATCCTGCGTACCCCGGTCGTAGAGGATCAGCCCGCAGTCGGCATGTTTCTTTTTGATGTCGTAGTCCTCCCGCAGCAGCAGCTCGGCCAAAAGATCAGAGCCTACCTGAGCCAAATCCCCGGTGAGGATTAAATCGTAGTTATCCGGCCCGGTAAGGGTGTCCTGAAAGTACCGTTTGATGGTGGTAGAAGCCGCCGGAGCCATGGCAGCCCCCATGTTGTTCAGGTCCTTGATATCCTTGTCTTCAATGCATCCCACCGTCACCGCTTTGACGTAGGGAGGCTGGCTGTTTTCCGCCACAATGCAGGCTCCTGCGGCGGTGGCGGTCCACTGGGAGGTAGGAGCCCGCTGTCCCCCATATTCCAGCGGAAAGCGGAACTGCCGCTCCGCCGAGCAAAAGTGGGAAGAGGTGATGGCCATCACTTTTTTGGCCAATTCTCCTTCGATCATCATGGAGGAGAGAATCAGGCTTTCCGCCATGGTGGAGCAGGCGCCGTAGAGTCCAAAAAAGGGAATGCCCAGCTCCCGCAGGCCGTAGTGGCTTGCCACAATCTGATTGAGCAGGTCCCCCGCAAAGAGATACTGAATATCCCCGGGGGAAAGAGAGCACTTATCCAGAACCTTCTGGGCGGCCTGCCGCTGCATCTCGCTTTCGGCAAGCTCCCAGCTTTTCTGTCCGAATAAGGCGTCGTAGTTAACAAGGTCGAACATCTTTCCGATGGGGCCTTCGCCTTCTTTTTTTCCTCCGATGGCCGCACTGCCGATAATGCTGGGGCTTGTGTCCAGCCTCAGAGTGTACTTTCCAATCTTGGTAGACATGCTCATCCCCTCCTAATACAATTGAAACAGATAGAGGATGACGCCGTATACCACACCGGCGGCGATCCCGTAGACGATAACTGGGCCTGCGATGATAAACATCTTGGCGCCTAGTCCCATAATATAGCCCTCGCTTTTAAACTCCAGAGCTGGAGCAGTGATGGCGTTTGCAAATCCGGTAATGGGGACCAGAGTGCCTGCGCCGCCCCATTTGGCCAGCTTGTCGTAGATGTTGAGCCCGGTAAAGAGAGCCGACAAAAACACCAAAGTAATGGAGGCGGCAGGAAACGCAGTTTCTTCCGGCACCCCCATACTCATGTAAAGCCTGATCAGTGCGTGACCTAAAGTGCAGATGGCTCCCCCCACCAAAAAAGCCATGGAAATATTCCGCGCGCTTTTGGAGGGTGGAGAGGCCTTTTTCACCATTTGATCGTAGGATTGATTGGTTACAGTTTCCATCTCAAATGAGCCCCCTTGCAGTAAAGTTTATATTGTCATTTTCCCACCGGTTTTGACCAATATGTACGCAGGAAGAATCTGAAAGCCCGGATTTTCCAACATTTTATCTAACGATTTGACTACTGCATCTAAATATTGTGCATACTATCTACATTAATGGAAATATTTTTCGTATATTATAGAAAATTGAACAGGGTCTATTCTTTTTACAAATTTTGTGTTAAACTGATAAGGTGGAATTGTAACGGGAGCCTTTTTTTGCAAGGTGCTCCCTTGTTCTGCAAGGGCGGTTTTTGAGTTTTGTGCAACCGCATTTGTTGGCTGAGCATTGGGAAAGGAAGGACCATTCTGCCGGTGAAGTCAATCGTAATGTGTTCGGGTAAGGGAGGAACAGGCAAGTCCTGTGCGGCGGCCTATATCGCCGAGGCTCTGGCCAGAGCCGGGCGCAAAACTTTGCTGCTGGAGCTGGGGCAGGACCTGCGCTCTCTGGACCTGATTCTGGGGGTGTCCGCCACCGCTTTTGGCACAGGGGATGTGCTGTCCGGGCTTTGCCGGTGGGAAGAAGCTGTCTCTCCTGTGGAGCGCACCGCCGGGCTGTTTTTAATGCCCCCCGGCTGTGAAACACCCATTGAGGCGGCAGAAGTGGAACATCTGCTCCACACTCTGGAGCCGGAGTTTGACTTTATTCTGGTGGACGGCGCGGCATTCCAAAGCATTCCGGCAAAGGCTGTGGACCTGTTTTTGATGGTGACCACCCCCGATTCCCTTGGTGTACGGGCCTGTGCCGAAGTTTCCCGGCGGCTTTATGCTGGTGGTGCCAAAGAAATTCGCCTGGTGATCAACGATGTGCCTGCCCGGGTTCCGCCGATTGAAGGGGCGGAGGATTTTGACGATGTGCTTGACATAATCGGCGCTCAGCTGGTGGGTATTATTCCCCAAAGCCCCAAACTGAGATGCTGTGCCAACAGCGGCATGCCTCTGGATAACGGTTCCCTGACGCTGAAGGTATTCGAACATATAGCAGGAAGGCTTATGGGGCGGCGGATGCCGCTTTTGGTCCGCTGACATTCCCTGCAATATATCTACAAGGAAATGAGGTATCACTCTTGACGATCGCACTTATCGCTCATGATAGTAAAAAAGAATTGATGGTTCAGTTTTGCATTGCCTATTGCGGTATTTTAAGCCGCCACCACATCTGCGCCACGGGAACTACCGGCAAAATGGTCAGCGAGGCCACCGGTCTGGATATTGAGAAGTTCCTTTCCGGTTCTCAGGGCGGAGATCAGCAAATTGTTTCCCGTATTTCCTGCAACGAGGTGGATCTGCTCCTCTTCTTCCGGGACCCCATTTCTGCCAAGGCCAGCGAGCCCAACGAGTATAACCTGCTGCGCCTGTGCGACGTGCACAACATTCCGGTGGCCACCAACATTGCTACCGCCGAAGCCCTGATCCATGCCATGGAGCGGGGAGATTTGGACTGGCGGGACATTGTAAAGCCCTCCCGGTAACAAAGCCGCCGATTGCAAAGCCTTGTGGGGTGATGGCCCAACAGGGCTTTTTTGCGTTCCAATCCACAGGGAAAGCTTCTGCCGTGGAGATTATTCGGGGAAGGGGAGGGCCCGCAAACCAGGGGGATGTTGGGATCTTGTGCCGCTTGGATGAAAAGAGGATGTCGGCACCAGAACCCCCAAAGCCTTCCATCGCCAGGGAAAGTTTGTTTATTCCGGTTGCAAAAATCCAATGATAATGCTAACATGTAACAAGCGTGGAGCCGAAGAATATGCCCCCAAAGGCTGGGCGGTTCCACTTTGAAAGAAGAAACTTTATCATTCCGGTAGGCCGAAAGGGAGACTGTATGCATCAGGGAATCGGTATTGCCTTATCCTTTGCCGCGGTGTTTGCGGTGCTGGGAGGAGTTGCGCTCCTCAAACAACGGGGATTGGGGGATGAACCCGCCCGCAAGCTGGTTCACATCCTCCTGTCCAACTGGATTTTGCTGGCTCTCGTTCTCTTTACCGAAACGTGGGCGGTGAGCATCCCTCCCGCTTGCTTTGTAATTCTCAACTACATCTCCTACCGCAAGGGACTGTTTTCTGCCATCGAGCGGCAGGAGAACAACACTCCCGGCACCGTGTGGTATGCGGTTTCTCTGCTGGTGCTTTGTCTGGCGGGGTGGTCCTTGGGCGCGCCCTGGGTTGCTGCCTGCGGAATGCTGTCCATGGGGTATGGAGACGGATTGGCTGCCCTGGTGGGGATGCGAAAAGCCCGACATCAATTTCCCCAGCCCTTCGATCATAAAAGTCTGGAGGGAACTCTGACGGTGGCCTTCTTTACCGCCGTGGCGGTGGGAGCCCTCTGCCTGGTGTACGCTCCCGCCGTGGCGCTGCGAGCCGCCCTCTGCTGCGGAGCCTTGGCTGCGGCGGTGGAGCTCTATTCCCCCGGGGGTATCGATAATCTGACTTTGCCTCTTTCCGTGGCGGCTGCCACCTATCTTATGGCCACCAAACCCGCCGTCTTTCCCTATCTGGATGGGCTGGCCCTTGCCTTGGGAATTTTGCTGGCAGCCTTTTTTCTGGGAGCCCTCACTTTGCCGGGGGTCCACTGGGCCACCCTGTTGGGAACCCTGTTATACGCTTGGGGGGGAGGCCTTGCCTTTCAAGCGTTGCTGCTGTTTTTTGTCTCGGGCAGCGTGGTGAGCAAAATTGGAAGAAGGCAAAAGCTTCTTGCGTCCTCCCTTCATCAGCGGCAGGGGCCTCGCAGCCCGGTACAGGTGATGGCCAACGGATTGCCCCCCCTGATCTTTGTGGCTCTCAGCCATTTTACCGGGAACCAGCTCTTCTTGCTGGCGGCTCTGGCCGCCTTTGCCGTTGCCACTGCCGACACTTTTTCCTCAGAAATTGGGATGCTCTCTGCCCGGGCACCGATTTCTATCCTTACGGGAAAGCCGGTCCCCAAAGGAATTTCCGGCGGCGTCACCCCTCTGGGATTTTTCGCCGGAGCCTTGGGCTCCCTGCTCATTGCCCTGCCTGCCCTGATGGCCTTTGGCCGGGTGGGGGGCCTTGTGGTTTGGCTGTGCGGAATGGTGGGCTCCCTGCTGGATTCCCTGATGGGGGCGCTGCTGCAGGCAAAGTACCGCCTCCCCTCCGGTGGACTGACCGAGCGCCCCCGGGCGGATGGGGTTTTACTGCCTTTGGCAGGGGGTATCTCCTGGATCAACAACGATATGATTAACTTTTTGAGTATACTCCTCTGCGGAGTTCTCTGCACTGCTCTAACGGGGCTGTAAGCTCTGGAAAAATCTGCTGCAGTATTGCCCAAAACATCCTGTTTCCCCGGGTATGGGGCAGGAATTTGGATGCCCTGAGCCTTCTGAAGATTCCCCTAGCCAATCACCGGATTGGGGATGCAGGGCAGTTTCGCAGAGTCCACATGCGGGATACCGTAAAGGTTTTGCTGCTGCTGGGTACACCCATTTGTTTATCCTTCCAAAACTCGCGGTGGATGCCTCCCAAAGCCACGGTGCAGATGGCTATCGGCGGCATCCCTCTTTCCCTTGCAATTCCCGCCGCACTATTTTGGCGGTGATGGTGGGCCATTGTGATTACAGTACCACTGGGTAACTATGGGCATCGACCCGACCCACCGCAAGCTTCTGGTCCGGGAAGGGAAACCGGAACCCCCAAAGCCTCTGCCCGAACCTTCCCGCCTGTGGGAAGCCGAAGCCTGACCGGCATCAAAACGCCCCTGCCTTCCAAAGAAGGCAGGGGCGTTTTTGTTGGGAAGATTCAGGCTTGTTTACACAAGGCGGTCCAGGATGATGATCTTGAGGAGGAAGAGAACTCCCAGCACCCACATCACCTTGTTGACATCCTTGCTCTTACCGGCAGCGATCTTGACCAGCAGATAGGCCAAAATACCCCACTGAAGGCCGGCGCTGATGGAGTAGCCCATCACCATAAAGCCGATGGTGATAGAAGCGGGAATCAAGTGAATGGGATTGCTGAATTCCAGATACTGCAGGGGCTCCATCATCATAATGCCCACAACCACCAGGGCGCAGGCGGTGGCAAAGCCGGGAATGGTTCCCACAATGGGGAAGAGGAAGATGGAAAGGAGGAAGCAGGCGGCGGTGGTCATAGCGGTGAGACCAGTGCGTCCGCCCTCTTCCACGCCGGCGGCGGATTCCACAAAGGTAGTGATGGTGGAGGTTCCCAGAATGGCTCCGGCGCAGGTGCCGATGGCGTCGGCGGTCAAAGCTCCCTGTACACCGGGCAGTTCTCCGTTTTCATCCAGCATTTTGGCCTTGGTGGCCACGCCGGAAAGGGTACCCAAAGTATCAAAAATATCTACATATAGGAAGGTCAGGGTGATAATGAGGAAGCGGCCGATGTTGGCTCCGCTGGAGAAGGCCTCTCCAAATCCCTGGAAGCAAAGGCCAAAGGTGGGGGCCAAGCTGGGAGGAGCAGACAACAGTCCGGCAGGGATAAGGGAGAAGGCTCCTGCCTCGATGTCCACCACATACCATCCAGCCAGTTGGGCAACTATGCCAAGGGCCCAGGTGATGAGGATGCCCAGAAGCAGAGCGCCCTTTACCTTTTTGATCCACAGAACCAGAGTAATGGCAATGCCGATGATGGCCAGAGCTACCGCGGCACTGGAAAGATCGTGATTGATGGCTACCAAAGTGGCGGGATCTCCCACAATGAACCCGGCGTTCTGCAGGCCAATAAACATGATAAATAGACCGATACCCGCCGAGATCGCATACCGCAGTTCCGGTGGAATGGCGTTAAAAAGAGCCGAGCGCACACCGGTCAGGCTCATAATGATAAAGATAATGCCTTCGGTGAGAACAGCGGCCAACGCAAACGCAGGGGAATAGCCAAACCCAATGACAACAGAGAAAGCAAAAAAGGCGTTGAGTCCCATACCGGGAGCCAGAGCAAAGGGCAGTCCTGCCAGCAGCGCCATCAAGACGGTGCCGATCACCGCGCCCAAAGCGGTGGCCATAAATACAGCGCCTGCCTCCAGCCCGCCTGCCGAGAGAATATTCATATTAACCGGCAGAATATAGGCCATGGTTGCAAAGGTGGTAAGACCCGCCAGAATTTCCACCTTTACCGACGATCCCTTCTCGGAGACGTGGAATAGCTGATCCAGTTTTTCCATCATAAGTACAAACCTCCTTCATCAAATATGTGACTGATATTCAACCGCAAAGCCACGCTCTTAATTATAACAAAAAACGGAGGGCTTTAGTAGCCCTCCGCAAGGTTTATTTGAAATTTTCTAACAAACGTCTTTCAAAATTTCAAGTTCTGCTAAGAGTTTTGGTAAAAACGGCCTTACCCTGTTGTCTTTCGGCATGGGATAACGGCAGTTTTTAGTTTTGGCGCTGCCAAGGAACAGAGTGCTAGTCTGTCAGATGGGCTTCATGGTGGGGAAGAAGAGGACGTCCCGAATAGAGGGGGAGTCGGTGAGCATCATCACCAGACGGTCAATGCCGATGCCCATGCCTCCGGTGGGGGGCATGCCGTATTCCAGAGCGGTCAAAAAGTCCTCGTCCACATCGTTGGCCTCGTCGTCCCCCGCCGCCTTGAGGGCTGCCTGATGTAGAAAGCGCTCCCGCTGGTCCAAGGGATCGTTGAGCTCGGAAAAGGCGTTGGCGTATTCCCGGCCGATGATAAACAGCTCGAACCGCTCGGTGTAGCCCGGCTTATTGGGATCCCGCTTGGCCAGAGGAGAAATCTCCACCGGATGTCCCAAAATAAAGGTGGGCTGTACGATCTTCTCCTCACAGTATTTTTCAAACAGCATGTTCAGGACATCCCCCTTGCCGTGGCGGTCCTCCACAGGAAGACCGTGCTCCTTGGCCAGGGCCTTTGCCTCTTCCATGGTGGCCACGGTGGAAAAATCGATGCCGGCATACTGCTTGACCGCTTCCATCATAGAAAGACGCTGGAAGGGTTGGTCCAGATCCAGTTCCACGCCGCCAAAGGTGATTTTGCCTGTGCCCAGCACCTTGTGGGCCGCGTTGCGAATCAGGTTTTCCGCCAGATTCATCATACCCTCAAAGTCGGTGTAGGCCTGATACAGTTCCAGCATGGTGAACTCGGGGTTGTGGCGGGTGGACATGCCCTCGTTGCGGAACACCCGGCCCAGTTCATACACCCGATCAAAGCCGCCCACAATCAGGCGCTTGAGGTGGAGTTCCAGAGCAATGCGCAGGTAAAGGTCCATGTCCAGAGTGTTGTGGTGGGTGATAAAGGGCCGTGCGGCAGCGCCGCCGGCAATGGGGTGAAGAACGGGGGTTTCCACCTCCAGAAAGCCCTGAGAATCCAAATAGTTGCGGATTTCCCGAATGATCTGGGAGCGCTTGACAAAGGTATCCCGAACCTCGGGATTGACGATAAGGTCCACGTAGCGCTGACGGTAACGCAGATCGGTATCCTTCAGGCCATGGAACTTTTCCGGCAGGGGAGTGAGGGACTTAGAGAGAAGGGTGATCTCGGCACACTTGATGGAAATTTCTCCCCGGCGGGTGCGGAACACCTCGCCTTTTACCCCGGCAATGTCGCCAATATCCCACTTTTTCATTTCCTCGTAGGACTCTTCGCCCATCTCGTTGATGCGGGCATAAATTTGAATGCGGCCACTTTGATCTGCCACATCCAGAAAAGAAGCTTTGCCCATATCCCGTTTGGACATAATCCGCCCTGCGATGGAGACCATGGAGCCTTCCATCTCCTCAAATTTTTCGAGGATTTCTTTGGCGGAGCTTGTCCGTTCAAATTTCGTATGGAGGTAAGGGTCCTTTCCCCGAGCCTTTAAATCCGCCAGCTTTTCCCGGCGGATTCTCAAAAGCTCCGAAAGTTCGGGTTGGGCAGCCTCAACGGGCTGATTTTGTTGGGCCATCTGTCATTCTCCTTTGCATCTGCAAATATCCCTAGAAAGGCCGCAGACTTTGCCTTGATTAGGGTGGGTCTTTTGGCCACGTAAAGGCAGATTTAATTTTCCTACGGAATGAGGTAGCGTGTGGTGGGTTCGTTTGCCAACCTGTGGCGGGGATGTCACCCTACGTGGGAACCACGATTTCTCAGCTAGCGCGCTGGAGCGAAGGTTGTCGCTGCCGCGACGGGGTTCGTCGCCAACGCATGGCGTGGATGTAAGCTCCACATTGGAGCCACGATTTCTCAGCTAGCGCTGGAGCGAAGGTTGTCGCTGCCGCGACGGGCGTTACTTTTCCCCACGGAAAAGTAACCAAAACGTGTTTTAAGACCTATGCAGGGAGGCCTGGCCGGCCCCCCTCGCAACCCCCCGCGGCAAAGAAGTATCGTGAAAAGTTGCCTTCTCCCGACTGTTCGCTCTCTACGTTACCGGGCCGCAAATGTCGCTTTGCGACAACGGCCACCGGAAGAAAGGGAACTTCTTAGGTTTGCATTCTCTTACCGCTCGTCGTCCTCGTTCCTCGGACTCCTCGCGGCCCTTTCCATTTGTTCGCACTCATGTCCCCAAGCATTGATGCTGCCAAGGTATACAACCCTCCCACAAACGTTTAATAGGAATAGCACCTTTGGCTCTACTGATACGGAACGCGGGGATACAAAGGGGTGTCAAACCCCTTTGCGAGGGGACCGGGGACCCATCCCCGGCGTGTTTTGCCTCCTTTTGCACGAACAAAAGGAGGGGCCCCGCCCCGGCCTGAGGGGCAAGTGTGACCGCGATGCTCTTCGCGGAAGAATCACCCGCTCCGGCATTGGAAGAAGTCGCCACTTGGCACAAGCACCCCGCCCCGGCCCGAGGGACAAGCTGCACCGCGATGCCCCTCGCGGAAGAAGAACCGCCCCCGGTATCGGGAACAATTCCCGCCACTTGCGGAAGAAAAGCCACCTTGGGCTTACGGAAAAGAGCCGCATTTCGGCTCCTATTCACTTGGCGGATATTATACCACAAAGCGGCGGCGATGTCACCCTTCCATGGCAATTGGCATATAGATGGTTGTCGGGCATATGGCCCCGCCTGAACGCAGAGCCTGTTCCAAAGAGGCTTTTGCGATCATATAAATGGGAGGAAGCGCTTTGTCGTTTCCTCCCGCCTTTTTTAGTCATCCAAGGTATCCAGCAGGCGGTTGGCCCGGGAGGGAATGTTGTAGTGCATAAAGGTTTCGATGCTGTAGCCGAACAGCACCTGATCGTAATCCAGCAGGGAAAGGGAATCGTATCCCTGTGAGCTGAGCTGGAACAAATCCACCAGAGTAACGGTACTGTAGTGGTTGACCAGAAAGGGAAGATAAGCAAGGGCTGTCTTGTCACCAAACACCAACAGGCTGGCCCGATAGGGAGAGTTGGCTTCTATGGTGGTAATGGCGCTGAGCCCTCCCAGAAAAACATCCATTTCCCGGCTCAGGTCCAGCATGTGGAGAGGATACAGAGTGTGATAGGTCTTGAGGGCCCCGTCCTGATCCTTCTTCACCAGATACTGCCTAGGGTTTTTGGTGTACCGGAAGATGGCCAAGCTGTCGGCCCGGGCATCCTTGTAGGGAGATTTCTGATACAAGCTGCCATAAAAGTCGTTCTTAACAAACTCGATGTCATAGTCGGCCAAAGAGGGACGAGCCACTCCTTCCAGCAGCTTGGGACCCAGCACGGTATACAGATAAAATCCCCCCAGAGAGGTGAGATTATCCTCGGTGCGGTAGTAGAGATACTGATCCCGAGCGTTGAACAGCACCGGATAGGTGTCGGCCACCGTCACCCGTCCCACCATTTCGGAGTAGACATCCTCGATGATCTGCTTTTGGTTGACCATCTGGGTCTGAGTAAAGGGGGGAAGGCTCTGCTGCCGGATGGCACTGGCAGTGGGAACAATCATACAGTAGGTGGGGATGCTTCCCCGCTCGGCAAACTCCAGAATTGAGGCTGCGTTTTCCCGCAGTGAATACTCCACCGGGGGATCGATATCCCGAATCAGCTCATCCCCGCAGATAAACACCTGATTATACTCCCGCTGACCGCCAAACGCCCGGATGGAAAGATTCCACTGGGCCATTTGATCCACCCAAGGCAGATGAAGGTTGAGGTAGCCCTCCAGATAGGAGGTCAGCCTGCCGCTTCCCATCCATAGGGCGGAGGAGAGAGGCAGGGAATCGCCCCCCCCTGCTCCCAACAGGAAAAAGGGCAGAAGCAGCAGCGCCGCTCCCAGCAGAACCGACGATATTCGCTTCATACTCCCACCTCCTTGGACAAAAGGGTTAAAATGGCTTCCGGGTTATCCCACCCGGATGGTAAAGATGGTGAACATCACCAGCAAAGCGGCGTTGACCGCCGTGGTGAGCAGGGCGGAAAAGCGGGGCAGAATCCGGCGTAAAAAGCTCATCACCAGACTGACGGCGCTGGTGGCAAAGAGCAAGCTCACCACCAGCAGCAGCCAGTTGGAGGAAAGCAGGTAGACCAGCCGATCGTTGTAAAGTTCCAGCCGCTGAAAGCTGAACATTGAGGCGATGGTGGCAGCGCTGGCTCTGGGGGAAGCCCCACCGAAGATGGTAAAGCTGGACAAAATGACACACAAGGTGTAAATGCGCATAAACAGAGGGGGGATCTTGTCCTCCATATGGGAAAAAACATGCTTTTCTAAAATAAGGAACAGGGCCAGATAAGCACCCCACAGCATATAGTTAATCCGCAGCCCAAACCACAGGCCCATTAGCACTCCCCAGAGAATAAGGTTGAGGCAGTCAGCAAAGACGCTGTCCTCCTCGGTCTGCAAGGGACGGTAGACATTATTGCGGATAAAAGCGGAAACGCTGATGTTAAACCGCTGGAAGAAGTCGGTGACTCCCTGAGACTGATAGGGGAAGTAAAAGTTCTTAGGCAGGGAAATCCCCATCATTTGCCCCACGCCCCGGGCCATTTCCGAAAGGCCGGACAGCCGGTAATACACCGCAAGCGCCAATATCAGCACGGTGCACCAGGTTCCTGCCACCGTCACATCCTCGGGGGGAAAGGCCCGCAGGGCATCGTAGGTCACCTGCAGGGACTGGCCCAGCACTCCGGCCTTGACCGCCCCCTGAAGATACACTCCAAAGCCAGCCCCAATCTCTGTCAGGGTGGGGTTCAGATACTCCAGCTGGGGGGCAAAATCCCGGTAAGGCAGCAGGGGGCCGGCCTCCAGTCGGGGGAAAAAGCTGCAGTACAGCAGATAGGAAAGGGTGCTACGCTCCCGGGGAATCTGGCCCCGATAGGCTTCCAGCACGCAGCTCAAAGAAGAAAGGGCGTAAATCCGCAGGCCCCAAGGGGCCTCCACCAGCCTGTTCATCTGAAAGAGAGCTTCCATCACCAGCATCACCAGCAGATTCTTGATTACCGAGGCCGCCACACAGCCCTTACGCAGAGCCTCGGAATGGTCGTAGCGGTAGATGAGAGCCAGAATCAGACGGTCGGTGGCCAGACAGGCCAGCAGAAGGGGAAAGGTGGAGGGCTGCACCATGAGGAAAAACCCCAAAGAAACCGCCAGCAAAGCGCCCTGCCTCCAAACCGGGGGGCAGAGCAAAAAAAACGCCATGGCCGCAGGCAGTATCACATATAAAAAGGCCAGGCTGGTCATGGTCTGCATGTTGTTCCCTCAACTTTACAGTTTCTGTGGAGCTGGCTCCTGTTTAAAACATCCGGAACCGGCAAATGGATTCACGGCAGCGTTGCCAAAAAGGGCGTGGCTGCCGCCGTCAATACGTACACTTCCCGGGCGCCCCCGGCCATGAGGCAGGCGGCACAGGCCTGAGCGGTGGCCCCGGTGGTAAACACATCATCCACCAACAGCACGGTTTTCCCCCGGACATCGCCTGCAAGAGAATACCGCTCCCGGGCGGCGGCAAACCGCTCCTTCCGGCCAAGGGTGTGCTGGGACTGCACCGGGCCGGAACAGGTCAGCAGGCGCATCCGGTGAAAGATGCCGCCAAGAATTGCAAGCTGTCCCGCCAGCAGCTCCGCCTGATTAAAGCCCCGCTTTTTTAGCTTTTGCGGGTGCATAGGAACCTCGGTGATCACATCAAAGGGGACCCCGGGGAACTCCCGGCGTTGGCAGAGAAACATTTCCCCCGCCAGATAACGGGCGATTCTGCGGTCGGGTAGCTTCTTCAGCTGGAGCAGGGCTCCCCGGGTTTCCTCCCGGTAATAAAGGGCGGCTGCGGCTCCCTCAAAGGCCCACTGTTCCCCCTCGCAGTGGCAGGAACTGCGAGGCTTTCCGCAAAAAAGGCAAGACTCCTCCCGGATTCGGTCGGGAACACAGCGGGAGCAGACCAGATCGTCAAAGGCAACGGTGGCTCCGCAGAGGACGCAGCCCCTGGGAAACACCAAGCTGATCATCCGGTCAAAGAGGTCCCCTCTCATCGGGAGACATCCAGACTGGCTCGGGCATTGAGCTCCATCCCCGCCAGATTCCCTGCCAGATACTCGTAATAGGCCTGAGAACCGATCATGGCGGCGTTGTCCCCGCAAAGGCTTAGAGGCGGCAGGTACAGGGAGGTTCCCGCTTTGGCAGCCTTTTCCTTTAGCTTGGCCCGCAGCTGAGAGTTTGCGCTGACTCCGCCGGAGCAGACCAGAGTCCGGTAGCCCAGCTCCTTGGCGGCGGCCATCAGCCGGGAGGAAAGCACCTGTGCCACCGTTTCGGCAAAGTCGGCGGCCAGAGCGGCCTTGTCCAAAGGCTCCCCCTTTTGATTGGCGTTGTGGACCAAATTCACCACGGCGGTTTTGAGGCCGGAGAAGGAAAAGTCGTAAGGATGCCCCTCCACCTTAGGGGTGGGAAGCGAATACGTCCCGGGCCGGGAGGTTGCAGCCAGCTTGTCCAGCTGTACTCCCCCGGGATAGGAAAGACCCATCACCCGGGCAGCTTTGTCAAAGGCTTCTCCCGCCGCGTCGTCCCAGGTGCGGCCGATCACCCGGAAGTAGGTGTAGTCCAGCACCTCCACAATATGGCTGTGGCCCCCCGACACCACCAGACAGAGGAAAGGCGGCTTAAGATCGGGGTGGGCCAGATAGCAAGCGGCAATGTGTCCCCGGATATGGTGGACGGGAATGAGAGGCTTGCCGGTGGCCAGAGCAAGACCTTTAGCAAAGTTTACACCCACCAGCAGGGCACCGATGAGCCCGGGGGCAAAGGTGACGGCAATGGCATCGGTTTGGGACAGGGAGATACCCCCCTGCTCCAGAGCCCGGCGGGTCACCTGAGCGATCTGCTCGGTGTGGCGGCGGGAGGCAATTTCCGGAACCACGCCGCCATAGAGGCGGTGTTCTTCAATTTGAGAGTAAATCACCGAGGAAAGGACGGTTCTGCCGTCCTCCACCAAAGCGGCGGCAGTTTCGTCACACGAGGACTCGATGGCTAGGATTTTCACAGGGTCGCCTCCCGGGCAAAGAATTTCGTAAGCAACAACGCATCCTCGGTGGGATGGGTGTAGTAATATTTGCGTCGTCCGGCTTTTTCAAAGCCAAGGCCCCGGTAAAGGGCGATGGCCCCCAGATTGGACTCCCGAACCTCCAAGGTGAGAAAGGCGGAGCCTTCCCGGCGGCAAATATCCTCCAAAGCCAGCATCAGAGCTTTGCCCACGCCCTTTCTGCGGTAAGCAGGGCTTACCGCCACATCGGTGACGCAGGCCTCGTCCAGCACCCGGTGCATTCCGGCGTAGCCTGCCGTTTGTCCGGAAACTTCTGCCACCAGCCAGGTAGATAAGGGGTTGCGCAGCTCTTCCTCCAGGGATGCCTGACTCCAGGGATCGGAAAAACAAAGGTGCTCCAGAATGGCTATGTGGGGCAACATTTCGACTGTCATGGGATAGATATGCATACAATTCCTTTCTGGGAGAGGGCAAAGCAAGGAGATGGAAGGTTAGCATTTAAAAGTTGGAGGAAAAAATCCCCCTCCAATGGGACGGGAATCCCTTTTTCCCTAGAAAATATCATAGCACAAAAGCAGGGGAGCGGCAACAGAAATTACAGCTCCTTGATCATCTGGCGGTAATCAAAATCTTGATACCCCAGCTTGTTGTAAAGCCGGATGGCTCCGGTGTTGTCTTCCGTCACTTCCAAGCGGAACCGCAGGGCCTTTTGAGCGTATTGTTCCTCCACGTAGGCAAAAAACTCTCTGCCCAGCCCTTTACCCTGAAAGTCAGGCAGGATGTAAAGCTCTTCCAGCCAGAGCACCATACCCCCTGCCTCGTTGGACCAGGTAAGAGCCAGAATGGCGTATCCCACGGTTTGGCCCTCCCACTCCACCATCAAAGCGTCGGCGTAGGGGTTGCCGGAAAGCACCTCGTCAAAGGTGCGGGCAAAGTGCTCCTCCGGTATGGGAGAAAGCACCGCTTCGGAGTGATAGAACTTTTGGCCAAGGGCGATAAAGGCCTCTCGGTCTTGGGGTTGGATTTTGCGAATCATAACAAAAGACCTCCTATTTTAAAACGGCGGAAGAATCCTTGAGTAGGCGATCCGCCTATGGTGTTGATGATGTTGTCAACCGATGGTAGCTCCACGTTGGAGCCACGATTTCTCAGCTGGAGCTGGGCCGAAGGTTGTCGCTGCCGCGACGGGCGTTACTTTTCCCCACGGAAAAGTAACCAAAACGTGTTTTAAGACCTGCGCAGGGAGGCCTGGCCGGCCCCCCTCGCAACCCCCCGCGTCAAGGAAGCATCGCACAAAGTTACTTTCTCCCGACTGTTCACTCTGCAGGCTATCGGGCCGTAAACGTCGCTTTGCGACAACGGCCACCGGAAGAAAGGGAACTTCTTAAGGTTTGCATATCCTTACCGCTCGTCGTCCTCGTCCCTCGGACTCCTCACGGCGGTCAAGGTAAAATCACACATTGCCCTTTCCCTTTGTACGCACCTACGTACCCAAGCATTGATGCTGCCAATGCATACAACCCTCCGGAAAACGTTCAATAGGAGTAGCATGTACAGCTAAGTAGCTACGGAATGCGGGGATGCAAAGGGGTGTCAAACCCCTTTGAGAGGGGACCGGGGACCCATCCCCGGCGTGTTTTGCCTCCTTTTGCACGCACAAAAGGAGGGGCCCTGCCGCGGCCTGAGCGGCAAGTTGGCGCTGCGATGCTCTTCGCGGAAGAAGAACCTACTCTGGTAATAGAGGAAGCCGCCGCTTCGGCAAAGTACCTCGCCTGGGGGCAAGCTGGCACTGCGATGTCCTTCACTGAAAGAAAACCGCCACTAGCGAGAAAACCCATTTTAATCTGATCATTTTCACAAGGGATGAGGTTATTATAACACAGAATGGCTCCATAAAGCCATCGGGCGAGGGCAAGACTCCGCCGGGAGCTTTTCTTTGATTCCAAGCAGAGGGCAGACGCAAAAAGCCCTATCTAATGAGCAAATTCCAATCCTCTCCATTGCGTTTTATGCCGATTTATGATATATTATGTTGTTGATGTTTCAGGTCTGGTTTGGATAAGGGGAATGTGTCCCAAAAGACGGCGGTCAACAGGCCCGAACGTGGTGCAAATACTGCACCAAGATAAATCTCGAAAAGAGGACTTTCTTTTGATTCGTAACGATTTGCGCAACGTGGCAATTATTGCCCACGTAGACCACGGAAAAACGACCCTGGTGGACGAAATGCTCAAGCAGAGCGGCCTGTTCCGCCAAAACCAGCAGGTGGAGGATCGGGTGATGGATTCCGGCGACCTGGAGCGGGAGCGGGGCATCACCATTCTGGCAAAGAACACCTCCATCCACTGGAAGGATACCAAAATCAACATTATAGACACCCCCGGGCACGCCGACTTTGGCGGCGAGGTGGAGCGGGTACTCAAGATGGTGGGGGGCGTTCTGCTGGTGGTAGACGCCTTTGAGGGCACCATGCCTCAAACCCGCTTTGTCCTGCAAAAGGCGCTGGAGCTAGGCCACAAGGTGATTGTAGTAGTCAACAAGGTAGACAGGCCCGACGCCAGAAGTGAGGAAATCGAGGAAGAAGTTTTGGAGCTTCTGATGGATTTAGAAGCCAGCGAAGAGCAGCTCTACAGCCCTATTATTTACTGCTCTGCCCGACAGGGAACCGCCTCCCTGTCTCCTACCGAGCCGGGGAAGGACTTCACCCCCCTCTTCGACATGATTGTCAGCCATATCCCCGCTCCGCAAGGGGACGAGCAGGGCCCCATGCAGATGCTGGTCAGCTCCATCGACTACAACGAGTATGTTGGCCGGATCGGCATCGGCCGGGTGGAGCGAGGCGTCATCCGCCAGGGGATGGATATCACTGTTTGCGACTGGCACAGTGAGCAGTCCTATAAGGGAAAGGTGGCCAACCTCTACGCCATCGAGGGGCTGAGCCGCTCTCCCATCACCGAATCCCAGGTGGGGGATATTGTCTGTGTCTCGGGGATTGAGAACATCACCATTGGGCAGACCATCTGCGCGGCGGATACCCCTGAGCCTCTGCCCTTTGTCAAAATTTCCGAGCCCACCATGGAGATGACCTTTTCGGTCAACGATTCCCCCTTTGCGGGACGAGAGGGCAAGTTCGTCACCTCCCGCCACCTGCGGGACCGTCTGATGCGGGAGCTACTCAAAGATGTTTCCCTGCGGGTGGAGGAAACCGAAACCACCGAGGCCTTTCGGGTGGCAGGCCGGGGTGAGATGCACCTTTCCATCCTGATCGAAACCATGCGCCGGGAAGGCTACGAGTTTCAGGTCAGCACGCCCCGGGTGCTCTACAAAACCGTTGATGATATTCGGCAGGAGCCCATGGAGCAGGTAACGGTGGACGTTCCCGAAGAACATGCCGGCGCTGTCATTGAAAAACTAAGCCGCCGCAAGGGAGAGTTGGGCTCCATGTCCCCTATGGGCAACCGGATGCGTTTGGAGTTTACCATTCCCGCCCGGGGCCTGTTCGGCTACCGCAGCGAGTTTATGACCGACACCCGGGGAGAAGGCGTGCTCAACACCCTGTTTGCCGGTTATGCTCCCTACAAGGGGGAGATTCCCACCAGAAGCACCGGCTCCCTGATTGCCTTTGAGGCGGGAGAGGCCGTGACCTATGGACTCCACAACGCCCAAGAGCGGGGAATTCTGTTCATCGGCCCGGGAACCCCTGTCTATGAGGGAATGATTGTGGGTGCTTCTCCCAAAACAGACGACATGGCGGTCAACGTCTGCAAAAAGAAGCACGTCACCAACATGCGTGCATCCGGCTCCGACGATGCACTGCGGCTGACCCCTCCCAAGAAGATGAGCTTGGAGGAATCGCTGGAGTTTTTGGCCGACGATGAACTGCTGGAAGTGACTCCAAGCAGCATTCGGCTGCGCAAGCGGCTTCTGGACAAAACCACCCGGATGCGGGCCAATGCCAAGAAGTAAAGCCCAACTTTCCACAACAAGGGTGCCTTTTGTGGAAAATCCTGTGGAAAACAGTTGAATCCTGTCGTTGCTTATGATACAATAGTCGTAATATAGTGGGGATATTTTTAGGCAGGATGTCTGTGGTGAATGCTTTGGCGAAGCAGGCGATTCCTCCGCGAAGAGCATCGCAGCCGCACTTGCCGCTCAGGCCGCGGCAGGGCCCCTCCTTTTGTTCGTGCAAAAGGAGGCAAAACACGCCGGGGATGGGTCCCCGGCCCCCTCTCAAAGGGGTTTGACACCCCTTTGTAACCCCGCGTTCCGTAGCTGCAAAGCTGTAGACGCTACTCCTGCTCGATGTTTGTTGGAGGGTTGTATGCCTTGGCAGCATCAATGCTTGGGTACGTGAGTGCGAACAAAGAGAAAGGGCAATGTGTGATTTTACCTTGACCGCCGCGAGGAGTCCGAGGAACGAGGACGACGAGCGGTAAGGATATGCAAACCTAAGAAGTTCCTTTTCTTCCGGTGGCCGTTGTCGCGAAGCGACGTTTACGGCCCGATCACCTAAGGTGAGGACACTCGGGAGAAGGTAACCTTTTCGTGGCAGTTTCTTTGATGCGGGGGGTTGCGAGGGGGGCCGGCTAGGCCTCCCTGCACAGGTCTTAAAACACGTTTTGGTTACTTTTCCGTGGGGAAAAGTAACGCCCGTCGCGGCAGCGACAACTTCGGCCCGGCCGTCGCTGAAAGAACGGGGCACCCACGCGGAACCAACATCCGCCACGTTGGCAAACGACGCCCGCTGCAGTGGCTCCCACGTAGAGCCAACATCCACATCGCCAGTTGGCGAAAGAACCACCGTCCATTTATTACATAGTTCGGGAGTGTAGCCATGAAGCGTAAACTGTATTCTAATATGAAGCGAATGACCTCACTTTTCTGCGTGGCCATCGTCTGCGTGACTTTGACCTCACTGCTGCTGCGCCTGACAGTGTTCAGCGAGCTGGCGGTGACGGTATTGGCGGCCCCCGATGAGACGTCTCTGGCCTTATCCGAGGAAGAATCCGGGCTGTTTCCCTATACCATCAGCCGCAAGGTCAACTTGGACAGTCCCCAGTCTCAGGGGAACTTCCAGATTCACAACCCCGAAACCAACGAATTTTATATGACGGTTACCGTCATCAAGCCGGATACCGGAGAAAACCTTCTCTACACCGGCTTCATCAAGCCCGGCCAAAGCAGAGAAAAAGCCGCTCTGCATATCCAGCTGCCGGATGGAATTTATCAGTGTGTGGCTCAGATCACCGCCTTTGATCCGGAAACTCTGGAGCCCAGCGGCAGCGAGGAGCGGGACATCACCCTGTACATCGGCCAAAAAGCGAAAAAGTAGCATATTCCTTCCTGAAAATGCACGTATTCTCCCTATAGCGGGGAGATGCGTGCATTCTTTTTTGCCTGCAACCCTCATATTTTCAGGGCTTTCCTCATATAGTAGAAGGAAGGATTGTCCCCTTTTGACACTTTGACGCTGCGCCGGACGACAGGAGGGCTGAGGGTGAAACGAACAAACAAAAGAGGAATCTACCGGGTGACCCGCCGAGGACCCGCTCTGGCTATACTGCTGTGCGGCATGGCTGCCATCGGCCTGCTGACCGGGCTGGCGGGAAAGGCGGTGCAGGTGGCGGCCCAGCCTGCCAGACACCCCATCTACTCGGTGGAAACGCCGGAAAAAAAGGTGGCTTTGGGCATCAACTGCGCGTGGGACAACGAGGATATTGAGCGGCTTCTGGAGACCTTGGATCAGTACAACGTAAAGGCCAGCTTTTTTTTGGTGGGGGACTGGTGCGACCGCTACCCCGATTCGGTGCGGCAGATTGATGCAGCCGGCCATGAGTTGGGCAGCCACTCCGACACCCACGCCGACATGACCAAGCTGGATCGGGAGGGCATTCTGCGGGAAATCCGGGTGAGCAATGAAAAAATGAAGGCCCTAACCGGAAAGGCCCCCACGTTGTTCCGGCCGCCATCGGGAGCTTACAATAATCAGGTGATCGAGCTAATCGAAGCCGAAGGCCTCTTCCCCATCCAGTGGGACTGCGACAGTCTGGACTACCGGAATCTTACCCCCGATGAAATGCAGCAGCGCATTTTTAAAAAGCTGCGTAACGGCTCCATTTTGCTCTTTCATAGCGGGGCCAAGTACACCCCTGCGGCCCTGCCCCAAATCATCGAGGCCATTCGGGGGGAAGGCTACGACTTTGTCATGGTGTCGGAGCTGGTGCACCCCCGCCCCTACCAAGTGGATTTTGAAGGACGGCAGCACCCTATAAAACAGAATCAGGATACTTCCAAAACCAATTAGATGCTTAAATCCGGTGAAACACCAAATAAACAGGATCGGTTGGAGGGTTCCTATACGCAAAACAAAACCCATCCCCCTTAGGCCTCAGGCGGGGCGGGGGATGGGTTTTTTAGTGTTCTGTTCAGGGGCAAAGCGGTTACAAAAAGCTTCACTCCACGCATCTTTAGATTGTCCTAAGGCTTAGTTTTTGAGGGAGAATCAGCGCAATCCCTAGCGAACAGGGGAAAGACGGCTGACAGCACCGGAGATACCTTTTTCAAAGGCTTGCCGCCCGTACTTATCGATCTCACCCTTATCTTTGGGGCCATGGCTAAGGCATCCTGCGCCGCCGATACAGCCCCCCACACAGGCCATTCCCTCGATAAAGTTCTCCTCCAGACGGCCCTTATCCGCCTTGAGCAAGGCGATGCGGCACTGCTCAATACCGTCGCAGGAGATGGGGCGCAGGTCAAAATCCAGCTCCTTTTCGGTGAGAGCCTGCGCCACCGCCTCGGACAAGCCGCCGCTGCGGGCAAAAATTCTGCCAAAGTAAGAGGCGTTGTCCAGCACATCCTCCTCCAGAGAGGTGATGTCCAAATCCCGGCTGTCAAACAGGGCCTGAAGCTCCTCAAAGGTCAGGACGCAGTCCACATAGGGACGGACGCTTTCCAGCTGAGCTTCCTCTTTTTTGGCGGTGCAGGGGCCAATAAACACTACCTTTGCCCCGGGAGTAGTCTCCTTGATGTACTTGGAGATTTCCGCCATGGGGGAAAGGTTGTGGGAGATATGCTCCTTCACTCCGGGAAAGGACTTGTGGATATAGGACACAAAGGCAGGGCAGCAGGAGCTGGTTAAGAATCCCTTTTCCGCCAGCTCGTCCGCTTCCTTCCAAGCCACCATGTCAGCTCCTAGGGCAGCCTCCACCACATGGTAAAAGCCCAGAGCCTTAATGCCGGAAATCACCTGTCCCAGCTTGGCGTATGTAAACTGGCTGGAGATGGACGGGGCCACCACAGCATAAACCTTGTAGTTTTGGTTTTCTCCGCTTTTCTGAATCATATCAATGGCGTCCAGAATGTAGGATTTGTCCTGCATGGCACCAAAGGGGCACTGATAGACGCAGGCTCCACAGGCGATGCACAGGCTCTCGTCAATGACGGCTACGTTGTCCTCTCCCATAGAGATGGCATTTACCTTGCAGGCATTTTCGCAGGGGCGGCGGTTGTTGCGGATGGCACTATAGGGGCAGACAGCGGCGCACTTTCCGCAGCTGATGCACTTATTCTTGTCGATGTGGGCTTTTTGTGTGTGGTCAAAGACAATGGCGTCCCGGGGGCAGACTTCCTCGCAGCGGTGGGCAATGCAGCCCCGGCAGGCGGTAGAAACCTCGTACCCTCCCACAGGGCACTCGTCGCAGGCGATGTTGATCACTTCCACGATGTTGGGGTTTTGACGGTTGCCTCCCAGCACCAGTTTGATCCGCTCGGTGATGATGGCCCGCTCCTTGTAGATGCAGCAGCGCATGGTGGCCTCGCCGTCGGGGATGATCTGCCGGGGCAGTTCCAGAATGCTCCGGGGCAGGTCCTCCTCCCATGCTTTGCGGGCTACTTCCCGCAGCACCTTGTATTTGATGTACTGAACTTTTGTATCGAACTTTCGATTCATTCGCATGAAAATACCTCATAAAAATTTGCGGAACATGGTTGCGTTTACCCTTCTTACTCAAGAAGGAAAAAGGCTATTTTCCCTTTTGTCTTCCTCTTTCTCCCCTCTTATCTTAACAAGATATGCCGGGATTTACAATGGGAAAAGCCTCTATAAATGTAAAGATTTAATAAAGAAATATCGATATCTACTTATCGTTTAAAAAGCCGGAGTTTTCCCTTAAATTATTGTGGGATTATTCCCGGGTTTTTTCCCGAGGATTGGCAAAACCTAGTCCCGTACAGGTTTTGCGCAGGGAGCCAAAGTCTCCCCCCGGCGGAAAGCAGTCGGAAAAACCACCGCCCCAAGGTAGGGTTTTTGCCGAAAAAACGGGGCTTTTCCGGTCTTGGGAACAATGGGGTTTATTTGCCTTTTCCCCGGTGAACTGCTATAATAATTGAGTTATAAGGGGGACAGTTATGCAGTCCATACAGCTTTTAAAAACGCGAATCGGCTCTATTGCCAGCACCCGGCAGATCACCCAGTCCATGCGGCTGGTGTCCACAGCCAAGGTGCAGCGCTGCCGTGCCCGGATGAGCGCTGCTGCCCCTTTTTTGGAGGAAAACCGCCGCCTGATTGCCGCCGCCCTGCAAAATCTGGAAGGGGAACAGCATCCTTACGCTACCCCAAGGCAGGAAGTTAAGACCACGGCGGTGGTGGTGGTCAACGGGGACCGGGGGCTGTGCGGGGGATACAACATTAACGTCATCCGCAAGGCCTACCAGCTCATCAAGGAGCTGCCGGGGGATGTCCGCTTGGTGACGGTGGGCTCCAAGGCCCGGGACTACTGCAGGCGCCGCAAAAAGCCGGCCATTGCCGCCAGCTTTACCGGGGTTTCCGAAACCCCTATGTTTGATGACGGGGCGGAAATTGCTCGCCTGCTTCTGGACTGGTACGACGCCGGGGAGGTAGACGAGATTCTGGTGGTTTCCACCCAATTTGTCTCCATGCTGTCTCAGCACGTCCGGGTGCAGCGGCTGCTGCCTCTGGACCTGCCGGAGGGGGAGCCATGGCCGGGCACGGTGCGCTGCGAGCCGACAGGCCCTGCGCTGCTCAGCCGCACCGTGCCCTTTTATGCGGCCAGCTTTTTGTATGGGGTTTTGCTGGAGGCCGCCACCTGCGAGCAGAGTGCCCGCATCACCAGCATGGACAGCGCGGTAAAAAACTCCGATGAGATGATGGAGTCCCTCCAGCTGCTTTACAATCAGGCCCGGCAGGGAGCCATCACCCAGGAAATTACCGAAATTGTAACCGGAGCAGGCGCAGTTCGCCGGGAAGGGGAGTGATGGGATATGAACAGAGAATTTGGCGTCATCAATGAGATCGGTGAGGTGATACAGATTACCGGCGCGGTGCTGGATATCCGCTTTCCCGCCAGTGGGGTTCCCGCCATCAACAGTGCCATTAAAATTCATAATCACGAAGAAGTGCTGATTGCCGAGGTGGCTCAGCAGCTGGGGGACGGGGTAGTGCGCTGCATTGCCATGGGGCCCACCAACGGCCTGACCCGTGGAGTTCGGGCCATCAACACCCGCAGGCCCATTTCGGTGCCGGTGGGGGACGGGACTCTGGGGCGGATGTTTAACGTGCTGGGGGATCCCATTGACGATAAGCCGGAGCCCGAAGACGAGGAGCGCTGGCCCATCCACCGGGACCCGCCCGATTTTTCCGACCAGAGCGAATCCACCGAGATTCTGGAAACCGGCATCAAAGCCATTGATCTTGTCTGCCCCTATGTCAAGGGGGGGAAGGTAGGGCTCTTTGGCGGCGCGGGGGTGGGAAAAACCGTGCTGATTATGGAGCTGATCCGCAACATCGCCACCGAGCACGGGGGCTACTCCGTCTTTACCGGAGTGGGAGAGCGGACCCGGGAAGGCAACGACCTCTACTACGAGATGCTGGAATCCGGCGTTCTGAGCAAGACAGCCCTTGTCTTTGGGCAGATGAACGAGCCCCCCGGTGCCCGGATGCGGGTGGCCCTCACCGGGCTTACCATGGCGGAATACTTCCGGGATATGCAGGGGCAGGATGTTTTGTTTTTTATCGATAACATCTTCCGGTTTGTTCAGGCGGGCTCTGAGGTTTCGGCCCTGTTGGGGCGGATGCCCTCCGCTGTGGGTTATCAGCCCACTCTTGCCACCGAAATGGGGGTGTTGCAGGAGCGGATTACCTCCACCAAGAGGGGGTCCATCACCTCCGTGCAGGCGGTGTATGTTCCCGCCGACGACTACACCGACCCGGCTCCCGCCACCACCTTTGCCCATCTGGACGCCACCACCGCTCTTTCCCGCTCCATTGTGGAGCAGGGCATCTATCCCGCCATCGACCCGCTGGCCTCCACCAGTCGCATTCTGGACCCGCTGGTGGTGGGCAATCGCCATCATCAGGTGGCGCGGGATGTCCAGAGCATCCTGCAACGGTATAAGGAGCTGCAGGATATCATTGCCATTCTGGGCATGGACGAGCTTTCCGAAACCGATAAGCTAGTGGTCAACCGGGCCCGAAAGATTCAGCGCTTTCTCTCTCAGCCCTTCTTTGCCGCCGAGACCTACAGCGGCCTGCCCGGGGCCTATGTCCCCCTGGAGGAGACCATCCGGGGCTTTGAGGAGATTTTGCAGGGCAAACACGACGCTTTGCCCGAGAGCCTGTTCCTCAATGCCGGCACCATCGACGATGTGACGGCTAGAGTCAAGAAGTAACGTGTAGATACCATTTCCCGGGCAAGAGAGGCGCTTTTAGCGCTGCCCTGTAAGCAGATGATTTTTGTTGGATTGGAGGTGTGGTCTATGGCCAAAGGCAGGCTGCACTTTGCCGCCGTCACCCCCGACCGAACGGTGCTGGAGCAGGACACCGACTTTGTGATTCTGCGCACCCGGGAAGGGGATATGGGTATTCTGCCCGGCCACGAGCCTTGCTGCGTGGAGCTGGCGGAAGGCATTGCCAAGCTCTATCAGGGCAAGGAGGAGACGGGCAGCCTCGCGGTGCTGGGGGGCTTTGCCTTGGTGCAGGACAACCGGGTGACCGTCCTCTCTCCCATTGCCGAGCGGCCTGACCGGCTGGAAGCTTTGCTGGCTGATCTGGAGCGTCAGCGGCAGGAAAAGGCCACGCAGGAAAAGCGCTCGGCTCTGGAAATTCACCGGGCGGAAACCGCACTGCGCCGGATGCTGGTGCACAGCGAGGCTTCTCCCTACTCGGTGATGGACCATCTGGAAAACGGCGCCTTTGAGGACGAGCAGGATGAAGGGTGAACGCCGCAGGATTATCCGGGCGTTGGGCCTGATGACGCAGCTGGGGCTTTCTATGGCCTGCTGCGTTTTGATCGGAGTGGCCGCCGGCCGCTTTCTGGACAGCAAGCTGGGCACATCCCCCTGGCTGTTGGTGCTTTGTTCCTTCATCGGCGGCGGCGCCTCCCTCAAAGTGATGTACGATATGGTGATCAAGGAGGAAATGAAGTAGATGCGCAGGTTTCGCGAGCTTTCCGTCACCGCTCAGATGATGTGCAAGGCCTTGGCCGCCCTCTACCCGATGCTGCTGATTCTGGGCCTTGTGGTGTATTTTTTCCTCTACCCCTTCGAAAAACCTCTGCCCTTTGCCGTAGGCCTGCTGGCCGGCAGCCTTCTTTCCGCCTCCAAGGTGGTGCTGCTGGAAAAGAGCCTTGTAAAATCTCTGGATATGGAGGGCAAGGTGGCCAAGGACTACACCAACCTGCAGATGGCGGCCCGGTACTTCCTCACCATTGCCGTGCTGGTGTTGGCAGTGTTCTTCCGCAATGTCATCGGATTGCTGGGCACGGTAGCGGGCATCATCGCCCTGCAGCCGGCGGCTTATATTGCCGCCTGGCGCATCCGCAAGCTGCAGTTGGACCCGCCTGCGCCACCCTCTGCAGAACCGTAAGTCCTCTTGGAAAGTCTGCAAGGCTATGGATAAACCAAAGATCCCGCCGTTGATTCGGCGGGATCTTTTATGTTGCTATGGATTGAGCCAGCTGCTGAAACCGGGAAGACCGCTGGTTACCCCTTCAGGGAGCCTACCGTCATCCCTTGAATCATCTTTTGCTGGAAGGTGAGGTATACCAGCAGAATCGGCACAATAATAATATTGGCGGCAGCACACATCATGGGGAAGTTGGTAAAGTGCTGATCCTTAAAGTAGTTTAGCCCAACGGGTACGGTGCGCAGGGCGTCTTTTTGTATCATGACGGTGGGCAGCATAAAGTTATTCCAGCTGGACACCGCTGTAAAAATCAGCAGGGCCACCAGAGCGGGGCGAACCAGAGGGGTGACAATATAAAACAGGGTCTGCACCTCATTGGCACCGTCCAGGCGGGCGGATTCTATCACAGATTTGGGCAGGTCCCGCATGAACCCCCGCATCAAAAAGACGGAGAAGGGTATCTGCATAGCGGTTTGGGGCAGGATAATCGCCCATAAAGTGTTGAGCAGATTCATCCCCTTTAGGGTGTGGAACAAGGGGATCATAATCTGGGTAAAGGGAATGAGAACCCCCAGCATGATGACGGAGATCAGCACCTGCTTCCCAAAAAACTCATGGAAGCTGAGGACATAAGCTCCCAGCAGGGCCAGCACCAGCACAAAGGTTACGGTGGCCGCCATACAAATCATACTGTTTTTAAAGTAAGTAGAAAAGTTGCCAAGGTCCCATGCCTTGGGGTAGTTGCTCCAGACAATGGCGTCGGGCAGCGAGATAGGCCCCTTGCGCCCTAAATCCTCCGAGGAGCGCAGGGATGTCACCATCAAGATTCCAAAGGGAATCAAAGTAAAGGCAACCAGCAGTAGAGAAGAAATATGCTTGTAGATTTTAAACCTCGCCGTCTCTTTCATCTTGCGCTCCTCCCTAATACCGGCCGCGTTCACGGATGGTGGTAAATGCCTTGGAAAAAACCATGGCGATCAGAGTCAAAGAAACCGTAATGGCCGCCGATAGCCCCAGGCGGTTGTAGGAAAAGCCCTGAACATAAGCATAAATGGCAAACACATAGGAGTGCTGCCCCGGTCCCCCCTTGGTCATGGTCCAGATGATGTCGAACACCTTAAAGGACCACATCATGGTCAGCACCAGAACCGTGGTCATGCTTTCCCGAATGCCGGGCAGGGTAATGCGCCAGAACTGATCGCTTCTGGTGGCTCCATCCACCATGGCAGCGTCGTACAGCTCTTTGTCAATGCCCTGCATGGCCGCCGCAAACACCACGCAGCAAAACCCACTGTGAATCCAGACGTTGACCACACACAATGCCGTCATAACCGTTTTGGGATTGCCCAGCCAGCCAATGTTGGCATACTGATTCATCCCCACCACCCGCAGGACATCGTTGAGAGGCCCCATCACCGGGTCGTAGATAAACTTCCAGGCAATGGCGGCCACTACGGTGCTGATCACCTGAGGCAGAAAGTAGATCAGCTGGTACAACTTGGCCAGCCGGTGGGGCAGGCTGCCCCGAACCAGCAGGTTTGCCTGAAACAATCCAATTGCCACAGGCACCGTCATGGTGACCAGAGTCCAGACCACGGTATTGCGCAAAGCAGTTAGATAAACGGCGTTGCCCAGCAGCATGGTTTTGTAGTTGCTCAGTCCGACCCAGGTTTTCGGGCCGATTCCCTCCCACTGGGTCAAGCTGATATACACCGTCTGCACCGCCGGAACCAGCACAAAAATCACAAACATCAGGAGGGTGGGTGCAAGGAGCAGGTAACAGATCATGTGCTTTCGCAATACTCCGCAGGTCAATCTCCCTCTGTTCATCCCTGAATCCACCCCCTTCTGTCCATGGCTTGCTCTGTATATCCAATGGGATCCAGGGGGATGTTTTCCCCCCGGACCGCCGGCCCTAAGACCGCTTGGAAAGTTCTTCGGCCTTTAGCTCTTCATATTGCTGGTCAATCAGCGCATCGTAGTCGGCACCTGTAATTTCTTTCAGATGCAGGCGGGCGTTGAGAATTTCCATGGCATCCAGCAGCCCGGGGGCGGCATTATCCAGAAAGTAGCCCATCTGAGCGCCTTCGCAGGCCTGAATGGCAGCCAGTTGCTGAGGAGTCACCTTGGCATCCGACTGGTCAAAGGTCAGCAGGCTGACAAATCCGCCTTCGGTCCACAGGCGGGCGGACTGTTCTGTGAAGAAGGAGTCGATAAAGGCCACAGCTGCCGCCAGCTTTTCCTCCGGCAGGTCGGCCCGAATGGCCCAGCCGCTATCGGAAGCATCCACCAGAGTGGTTGGGAAGTCCTTGCTCTTTTTGGGGAAGGGGAAGGCCCCTACATCCATATTGGCCGAAGCCAGAGGGCCTGCCGCTGATGCGCCGGAAACATAAAAGACGGTCTCGCCCCGGGGGAAGAGGACGTTGAGGTTGTTGTGGTCAATGGAGGTAATCCCTTCCCGGAAGTAGCCCCTTTCCACCCATTCGGCTACCTTTTCCAGAGCTTCCTTCCGTCCGGTCTTGTAAATATCGGTACTGTCCTCCAGATAGTACCACTTGCTGATATCCTCAAAGGGAACCATGCCAAACAGGCATCCGTCAATGTGCCATAGGGTGGTGCGGATGCTGGCCTCAAAGGGGATGTACCCCGCCTCTTTGACCTTGGCCAAAACATCGTCGAATTCGTCCAGAGTGGTGGGGACGTTCAGGTTCAGCTTGTTAAAAATCTCCTTGTTGTACCAGACTACCCGGGGGCCGCTGATGTAGGGGGCGCTGTAAATGACACCGGGATGGCGAACGTTCTGGTATTCCAGAGAGCCGGGCTTGGAAACATCCGCCCACTTCATTTCCTTGGCGATATCGGTAATGTCCATGAGATAATCGTACCGCTCCAGCATGTTTTGGGTGGTGTCGTCTATGTACACGATGTCGGGAGCGTCCCCGGAATCGAACCCCATTTTAATGGCATTGATGTAATCTTCCACAGGGTTGTGTTCCACTTTGATGTTGGGATATTTTTCGTTGAGCAGAGCGATGTTCTGATCCATCAAAGACCGGCGCTGCTCGGTGTGGTGCATGGACATAACGGTAATGGTAACCTCCTGATTCGGGTCTACCGTCAACTGCTGGGCCAGTGTCTTTTCCGATGGGGCCGCCTGGGGGGAACCACCTTGGGCCGGGGGGCTTTTCTCCTGGGGTGCAGGCTGCTGAGATACAGCGCTGCCGCCATTGCCGCAAGCCACCAGTGCCACCGTCACCAGAAGGGCAAGCAGCAGACTCAATGCCTTTTTCATGGTAAACCTCCTTAGATTCGCATCATTATTTCACTTCCGAACCGGAAGCAATTAAGCTGGTGCCTTGTATACCCTGTGCCGCGGCGGCATCCAGATACAGGGCTGCGCTGCCGTGCCTGCGCAGCACCGTAGCAGGAAGATGAGAGCCGACTTCTTCGGACAGCAGCCGCCGGACAATCTCTTTTTTGTGGCTGCCGGTTGCCGCCAGCACCACCCTGCGGGAGTTCATAATATCCCGGATGCCTAAGGTAATGCCTCCCTGCAGATCGGCGTGGGAGGAAAAATACTTTTGCCCCACCGTTTTTGTAGTTTCCGAAAGGGCGGTGGAGTGGGGCCCCTGCTCAAAATCGCAGCCCGGCTCGTTGAGCCCCAGATGGCCGTTGATTCCAATACCGAGGAACATAAAGTCAATGCCGCCCAGTTCCTCCACCAGGCGCTCCATGCGCAGGCACTCTGCCTCGGGATCGCCTTTTGCGTCAAAGAGAAAAATCTGATGGAGATCAAGCTTTAGCCGGGAGAATAAATGCTGCTCCAAAAATCCGGTACAGCTTTCCGGTTGCTCTATTCCCATGCCGGTCCACTCGTCCAGCTCGACGATTCGTATCTTAGAAAAATCGCACCTGCCCTTGCTTTTTTGCTGCACAAGGTAGTCAAAGGTTTCCAAGGATGTGTGCCCCGCGGCCAGACAGAGAACCGCATCCGGCTTTTGCGCCACAAGACGGCAGATTTCTGCGCCAATTGCCGCTCCTACCTCTTGGGGAGTATCCGCTACTTGAATCTTCATGCCTCTTTCCCCGCCTTTAATTCTGCATAGGCTTCGTCCGCAATGGCGTCCAGCCGGGCGCATACTGCTGCGTCCGGAACCGGCTCCATCTCCCGATAGCCCTGGGTTGCCGATTCCACATAAGCGTAAGCCCGCTGGCAAAGATCAGGATGTCCGGCCGCTTCCCAGTTGCCCCAATCCATCCGGCCAAACAACTGGGAGACCCAGTAGCTATCCCTCATATGCTCTACCGTATGTTCTTCGCCCAGATAATTGCCGGCCACTCCCACCCCTTGGATGGTGCCGAATCCCAAGGTTTCCGGGGTGACCTCAAAGCCTTTGACTAAATAATTATAACAATCCAGCCACTCGTTATCGATGACCAGCTGCTCAAAAGAAAAGCCCTGATCGGCACCTACAATTCCCTGACAGCCGATGTTCTTCATCCCGGAAAAGCCCGCCATCACAGCGGAAAGGGCCTTTTCAAAGCCTGCCTGAAAGTCGGGAAGCATCCCGTCGGTAAGCCCGGAGTTGCTGTCCCCAAGGATGCCGTAAAACCGGGCAATCTGGGCAGCGGCTACCGCAAACAGGGCCTGATTGGGGGAGCCGAAGGAGCAAAGCATACTCCTAGGGTCCAGAGAGTGACAGGACATGGAAAAGGAAGGGAACTCCCCCGTCATGACATGGACCAGATAGGCGCTGGCCAGACATTCGGCCGTTTCCACCGCCAGAGTGCCCGCCACCGTGACAGGAGCCGTAGCCATTCCCATTGCCATCGGCGCGATGCTCAGGCTGCCGCCCCCCTTGGCAATCATCAAGGCCATCTCCACCGTATCCGCCTTAAAGGTCAGGGGGCTAATGGTTTCGAAGAGGTACCGGCTGCGCCGGCCCATCACCCGGTCCGCCATTTGGATGTACTTTGCCCCCAAAGGGGTGAGGATGTAGGT
>JAHDPQ010000116.1 GCA_018434245.1 Oscillospiraceae bacterium | reverse complement strand
CGATCCTGGTGTCGCCGGTGCGCGGAACGCCGCCGAACGGAACCGGATGATCAAAGCCCTCAAGGCGGGGAATCCCGCGCTCCACGCAGAGTTTCTCGCCGCGAAGCGTTCGAGCGAGTGCGAGAGCCTCTTCATCCGCACATCGGGCCGGTTCCCCCTGACTGGGACGGGCGATATCAACACCTACACGGTCTTCTCCGAACTCGCCCGGCGGGTGATCGCGCCCCGTGGTCGGGCCGGGATCATCGTACCGACCGGGATCGCGACGGATGCGACCACCGCCCCATTCTTCGGTGACATGGTGGAGTCAGGGTCGCTTGTGAGCCTCTATGACTTTGAGAACAAGGAAGTGATCTTCCCGATTCACCGCAGTTTCAAGTTCTGCCTCCTTACGGTGGCCGGGAGCGAGGCGGGCACCGGTGCCTTCGATCTCGCCTTCTTCCTCCACCGGATCGATGACCTCCACGACGACGACCGGCACTTTACCCTTACACCGGAGGAGATACTGCTCATCAACCCGAATACGAAGAACAGTCCGATCTTCCGGTCGAAGCGCGATGCCGAGATCACGAAGGCGGTCTACCGGCGGGTGCCGGTGCTTGTGAACGAGGAGAAAGGCGAGGCGGGCAACCCTTGGGGGGTCTCGTTCCTTCGGATGTTTGATATGGCAGGCGACTCCCACCTCTTCCGCACACGGGAGGAGATGGAAGCGGCGGGGTTCATGCTCGACGGGAACCGGTTCGTGAAGGGGGATGAGGTCTGGTTACCATTATATGAAGGAAAAATGATTTGGCAATATGATCATAGATATGGGAGTTTTCACGAGGTTGAAAACCATTCAAGTGCTCAATTGCCAACCACAGTTTCAGAAAATTATTCTAATGCAAACTATCAGATAACTCCATGGTATTGGGTTTTATCTTCAGAAGTCGAGACGCGATGTACCGGTGTTAAGAAGTGGACTTTTGCTTACCGTGGCGTTACTAACGCTACTAATGCACGAACAATTATCTTAAGTTTAATTCCTTGTTATGCCGTTAATCATAATACACCGTGTGTATTCTTTAATGAGGAAACATTCAAACAATTGTTGGCGTATTCTGACCTTAATTCCCTGATTTTTGATTTTATTTCAAGGAATAAATACAATTCAACTTTCATGAGTTTCTTCATCCTCAAACAACTCCCTGTCCTCCCGCCCTCCACCTACACCCCGGCCCTCATCGAATACATCGCCCCCCGCGTCATTGAACTCACCTACACCGCTTGGGACCTCGAGCTCTTCGCCCGCGACGTCCTCGCCGAGGTGGGCGTGGCACAGTGGAACGCCTGGTTCCCGGCAAACCCCGTCGGCGATGACGGCACACCCCGGCCGTTCGTCTGGGACGAGGAGCGGCGGTTCGACCTCCGGTGCGACCTCGACGCCCTCTACTTCCACCTCTACGAGATCTCGCGGGATGACGTCGACTACATCATGGAGACCTTCCCCATCGTGAAGCGCAAGGACGAGGCCGCGTACGGGAGTTACCGCACGAAGGAGG
>JAHDPQ010000166.1 GCA_018434245.1 Oscillospiraceae bacterium | reverse complement strand
TCCCGGGCGGCAACCATACCGCTTTCGCAGGTGCCGGAAAGCCCGGAGGAAAAGGCAAAATACAGAACATCCTTCCCCTGCTGCAGGAAGGTTTCCATCAGCTCATAAGCTTCGCTGACACTGACCTGTGAGGTGGTAGGCATCTGGCCCTGACGCAACCGATCATAGAACTCCCGATAGCTCATTTCGGTTCCGCGGTAGGCTTTGCCGTCAAAAATATATTTTACATAAAGTAGGGGCACATCATGCTCTACATAATACTCCGGTGGTAGATCGCAGGAATCGTCGGTGATCAAAACGTAGCTTCTATCCATAGTTCCACTTCCTCTCGTCAATCTGACGCCCGTTTGCAAGCGACAGAAATACCATTTTATTATAACAAACCTGATGATCGAATGCAATCAAAAATCGTCAGCCCTGTTTTGCAACCCAAAAAGCAGGGCGAAAGCCTTGTTTCAGGCCTCTGCCCTGCTATAGATTTAATCTATACGCCGATTTCCTCATGGTTTTGACGCATGCCATCAATCACCAGCTGCATTAGCTCCTCCAAGGTGATATCCAGTAGCTCGCACCCCTGCTGGATAATCTGGCGGTCTACTCCGGCGGCAAACTTTTTATCCTTAAACTTTTTTTTCAGGGAGGGAACCTCCAAGTCCACTACACTGCGGCTGGGGCGCATATAAGCAGCTGCCGTCACCAGACCGCACAGCTCATCGGCAGCGTAAAGGGCCTTTTCCATTCGCTTTTCCGGCTTGACATCGGTGCAGATGCCCCAGCCATGTGCCAAAACCGCACGGATAAACTCTTCATCGTAGCCTGCGCTTTGCAAAATTTCCGGCGTGTGCTTTAGATGCTCTTCGGGGTACTCTTCGTAGTCCACGTCGTGCAAAAGCCCTACCTCGGCCCAGTAATCCTCATTTTCGCCCCACTGCCAGGCAATATGACGCATAGTGGCTTCCACCGCCAGAGCATGGGAGCGCAAAGACTGACTTTGATTGTGTTTGTGCAGCAGGGCAAGAGCCCTTTCCCTGTCGGGACTAAACATCCTAGGTTCCTCCTTATTTTCCTTTTAAGATTTCCTGTAAAAGGCGAGCGACCTGCTTGGGGTCCTTTGCCACCAGCTGACGCAGGGCTTCCTCCTTGGTCATGGGACGTTTGCCTGCCGATATCTGCTCGGAGACAGTGTGCTTTTGTCTTTTCATAGCAATCGCAGCCCCTTTCCATGGTATTATAACACAAAATAGGAGGGAAGATATAGCAATATTGTGGGTGGGTGTGCCAGCGTGAAGCGTGATATTGGTTTCACGTGGAAGCCACAATTGTTCAGCTAGCGCTTAAACTACAGGTTGTCGCTGCCGCGACGGGCGTTACTTTTCCCCACGGAAAAGTAACTAAAACGTGTATTAAGACCTATGCAGGGAGGCCTGGCCGGCCCCCCTCGCACCCCCCCGCGTCAAAGAAACTGCCTCGTCCTCGTCCCTCGGACTCCTCGCGGCGGTCAAGGGAAAATCACACATTGCCCTTTCCCTTTGTTCGCACCTACGTACCCAAGCATTGATGTTGCCAAGGTATACAACCCTCTGGAAAACGTTTAATAGGAGTAGCATCTATAGCTAAGCAGCTACGGAACGCGGGGATACAAAGGGGTGTCAAACCCCTTTGAGAGGGGTTTGGGGAAACT
>JAHDPQ010000082.1 GCA_018434245.1 Oscillospiraceae bacterium | reverse complement strand
TCACGAAATCCTCACCGATCTGGAAAGCGCCCAGCCTGTCCGGGAAGGAAAAGGCCTGCCCGTCGTTCGGGAAGAAGATGAGATGCAGCTGAGTCTGGGATCCCGGGTGGTGTCGGAAGTGGAAGAGGAGCTCAAACGGCTGGATCTGGATACCCTCACCCCTATCGAAGCTTTGACCAAGCTCTTTGAGCTGCGTAAGCTACTGAACTAAGCAGGGGCGCTTACCAAGAGAAGAAGATGGGCTCTTTAAAAACCATGCAGATCATAAAACATACCACCGTTTGGATTTTTCCAATCGGTGGTATGTTAGAGCACTGATGTTTCGTTACCAGTTGCGGCCTCCCAGAATATGCAGGCAGCGCATTCTGCGAATATCGTAGGTGGCCAAGGGGCGATTGTCGCTGTCATAGGTATGAGTGGCGATCAGCAGAGTTTCCGGGTCGCCGGAGCCGTCACTTTCCACCACCACTAAGGTGTGATGGAATTCATCCATATAGGTGGCGATTTGAATGATGTCCCCTGGCTTTATGGCCGAGAGGTCGACTTCGGTAGCGTAGGGACCGACTCCCTTGTTTCCCACCAGAAAATTGTAGAGATATTTTACCCCCGCCCAAGAAGGACTCCGGTCATCGGGAGAGTTGTAGTACCAACCAAACAGAGGTTTGTAGTTCATCACTCCAATCCCAGCGTAGAGACATTGAGAGGCGAAGTTGGCGCAGTCTCCGCCAAAGCCCGTAAAGTTAAAGTATCTGGGATTGCGGCCAAAGGCCCACTTATGGGCGTAGGCCACCGCCTTTTCCCTGTCATAGGAGATTTCGCGCATGATAACCCACCTTTCCAGCACATCGGCTGTACCTGCACCATCCACTGATAGTTCAGTTTATACAAATGCAGGCAAAAAGGTTCGAAAAAGCCTCCCGATCCTTATTAAAAGATAGCAAAAATGGAGATTTTGTATAAAAAGGCTCAAGGTATTTCTTTTCCATGCGATAATGGTTTTGCGTAATGTTAGAAAAATTGTATAAAGGCCATCCCTCCGGTCGTTTACCCTAGAGATAGGGTTTTTTATGCCTATCCGTCACCACTAAAATGTACAAAAACAGTAGAAAACTCGAGGGGTTGGCTGATGCAATGAGCGACCAACACATGAGCTGGCCCCATTCCGATAACACTTGAGTATGTGAAAACCGGATCAGAATTACAACTGCTTCCGGAATGAAATAGAAGATTAAAGCTGTAAAAGGAGTGATGTTATGAAGAATCTCAAAATAGCTAAAAAAATCATTCTTGGGTTTTCCTCTGTATTTCTTCTTCTTTTGCTTATTGCCGTAACGGCGGTGACCTCATCGGTACGAATTGGTGCCCTGATCAGCGAGGTAGATGTCTACGGCGGTCTGCAGAGCAATGCCAACGAATTGATGCACATTCTCAACGAAACCCGGATTACCGCCGGCGTATTCTATGAAACACAGTTGGCCCAAGTCCATGCTGATGTGACGAAGCAGCTGATGTACTGTGATCTGCGCTTGGAAAAGCTGTATGAATACATCGATACCCATCCACAACTGCTGCGTTTTCGCCCGAACATCGAGGCTTACGATGCCCTGTACTCCAAGTGGAGCAGCGCCCTTGTGGGAGCGTCCGACCACTACAATCTGGAAACTCGCCTTTCCGCAACGGATTTGCAGACCTTCCGCCAGCAATCAGATGAATGGCGCAAAACCAACCTGCTGGCCCACGAGATTTTGTCCAACACTATCTCGGATATTGTAGAGATTTCCAACCGAGAGATGCTGGGTACCAAGAACTTTAACTCTATTGCCCTTTGGATTGTCATCGGTGTTTCTGGGGTATCTCTGGTGGTCACCATCGTCATGGCCCTGATTCTGATGCGGTCCATCACCCTGCCTTTGGGGAATATGCGGGATGTACTGGATCAGATTGGAACCTCGGGGAATTTGCAAATTTCTGCAGAACGGCAGCAACAGCTGCTCAAGGTGGCGGAGGGCAAAGACGAGACATCCCAATGCACCAAGGCTCTGCTGGTACTGTTGGACCGCCTTTACCGCATTGACGAAACGCTGTCTCATGTAGCCGACGGAAACCTGACCGTTTCCATGGACCTGCAGTCCCAACAGGATACCATGGGCCTTGCCGTTCAGAAGATGCTTCACAATCTCAATGAAAAGTTTGGCAGCATCACCCGTTCCACCGTTTGGGTCAACCAAAAGGCCGCAGAGCTTTCGCAGGGCTCCCAGCATCTGGCGGAAGGCTCCCGCAGGCAGTCGGAATCAGTGGAGAACCTTTCCGAATCGGTCCGCCGGATGACGGAAAAATCCAAGCAAAGTGCGGCCCTAGCACAGCGGGCTCTCAATCTGGTGGGTAACATACAGGATAACGCCAAAACCGGCAGCGACAAAATGAACCAGATGATGCAGGCGGCTCAGGCCATCAATGCCTCCAGCCAATCCATCGGCAAGGTGATTAAGGTGATTGACGATATCGCCTTTCAAACCAATATTCTTGCCCTCAACGCCTCTGTGGAGGCAGCCCGAGCCGGTCAGCACGGCAAGGGCTTTGCGGTAGTGGCGGAAGAGGTCCGCAACCTTGCTGCCAAAAGCGCCGAGGCCGCCAAAGATACCGGCGCGCTGATTGACGACACCATGCAAAAGGCCGCTCTGGGTGCATCCATTGCCCAAACCACCTCCACATCCCTGGAGGAAATCGTGGCGGGGGTAGAGGACAGCAATGCCATCATTCGGGATATTGCCACCCTTTCCCGGGAGCAGGAGGAAGATATTCAAGGAATTATCTCCGACGTAGCCCACGTGGAATCCATTGTGGAACAAAACAATACCATTGCAGCTCGCTCTGCCAATGCAGCGGGCGAGATCTCCAACCAATCCAATCAGCAGATGGAGCTGGTTCAGCAGTTTCGCCTGTTACAGGGCATGATGCGGGCAAGTGAGGAGGGGATGAGGTTATGAAATACATAAAGCGTATCCTGTGTGTGGCGGCAGCGGTTCTGATATTTTTTACCACCGGTTGCGGAGCAACTGCCCAGTATAAGGACGGCGTCTATTCGGCCCAGCGTGCCGAATTTGCTGACAGCGGCTGGAAGGAGATTCTGGAGCTGACCATCGAGGACGGCAAGATTGTGAAGATTAATTGGGATGCTGTTTACAAGGACGACAGCATCCCCATTCGGAAGAAGCAGTACTCCAAAAGCGGCCTGTATGGGATGCTGACGGTGGGAGCCGTAGGCGAATGGTATGATCAGGCAACAGCTGCGGAGCAATTTGTGTTGGAGCACGGCATTGATGCTCTGAATGTCACCCCCGACGGCCTCACCGATGCGGTGAGCGGCTGTACTATCCATGTCAACGACCTGGACTACCTGCTGCGGGACTGCCTGGAGCAGGCAAAAAAATAAGGAGCATAAGCTCCTACATAAGAGTGTCACCCGCCCGGCAGCATAAAACCCTCCGGCTTTCAAGGTCGGAGGGTTTTTATTACATCACAATCTGCAGAATCGTCAGAACCAACACCAGTAACAAATATAGCAGAACTCCCGGATTTAAGAGGATCATATGGGTGGGGGAAATGTTGTAGCGCCTGTCGCCAAAATCCATCCAGGGGCAGCCTTTGCGCAGCCACCAAACAATGGCAAAGATGCCTGCCACCAAAATCAGCACAATGAGCAGGCTCATCACAAAAGAGCCTGCCTCCCCTGCATAGTGGAGGATGAGAGGGGTACCGCCTCCGCCCAAAAAATTGATGCAGATGTGGAGCAGGATGGAATGGCGAATGGAGCCGGTTTGGTAGGTGACCACCGCCATGACAACACCCAGCACAAAGGCATACAACATCTGGTAGATGTTGATGTGAAAGGCAGCGAAGAGGAGAGCGCTAAAAAAAACGTACACTCTGCCTCCAAAGCAGGCCAGCTTTTTGTAGAGGAAGAGGCGGAAAATTAGCTCCTCCATCACCGGAGCCACAACGGCTACCACAACCAAGTTGAGCCAAAGGTTCCCCGCACCCAATATAGTTTCCAGAGGATTGACAATTTCGCTGCCGGTCAGCAGAGAAATCCCCTGAGCAACCAGAATGCTGACCAGATTCAGAGCATAGGTGATGGCAAAGCATCCGGCTATCAGCAAGAGATACGCGTAGGCCGGAAGCTTTTTGGTGGGATAGGGTAGAGTCATCCGATTGGGGACTCGGCGCCAGATGGATAGCAAAATGGGATAGGAGATGCCGTAAAGGGGGATGTAGGATACCGCCCACAAAAACCATCCGGTATTCTCCAGATGAGGTGCAACAGCGCGAATCAAAAAAATAAGCAGGAGACTGATGACCTGCTGCACCGCCAGCATGGCAAACAGTCCCAGCCCGATCCGGCTGAAGGTGGAGCGAATGATTCGCTTGGGGAGGGTTTCCTGCGTCGGCTTTTCCAAAGAGTGCTCCGGCCGGTCTTCCCCCATTAGATGTTGATTCAAACAGATGTCCTCCAACGGTTATTTTCCAGGCCATGGGTTTGCCTTTGCAGATTTAGGATGCCCTAACCCAAGGCTCTTAGGCGTATTATTTAATTATACCATGTTATTCATTGCTTGAAAAGACAATGCATCACCTGCGTCATTCTGATAGAACAAAAAATATAGTTTGACTTTTATAGAGATATGTGTTAAACTACAACATGTATTCAAAATGTTGCATTGTCTCACATATTTTTGTAAGCCATTGATTCATTTGATGCTTTACAAAAATATGTGATTTTTTTTGCAATAACGAATGCAAAATTATATTGGAGGTACTGATATGAATAGCGGTACAGTAAAATGGTTTAACTCTGAAAAAGGCTTTGGTTTTATCACCAACGATAACGGCAGCGATGATGTGTTTGTTCACTTTTCTGCCATCCAGAGCGACGGCTATAAATCCCTGAATGAAGGCGACAAGGTCACCTTTGACACCGAACAGGACCCTAAAAACAGCAGCAAACTGCGGGCTGTCAACGTCAAACTCGCCTAACGCAGACGGATGTCGAAAGCCGCCAATCCACTGAGTGGAGTGGCGGCTTTCGTATCGAATGCACCTTAACACAGAAATGGAGAATCTTACTATCACAAACTTTCAAACTTGGAATTTGTCCCAAAACTTGCTGCGTGGACTTGCCAAAATGGGATACACGCAGCCTTCTCCGGTACAGGAGGCCGCCATTGGGCCCATGCTGGACAGTCAGGATTTATTGGTTCAGGCTCCCACTGGAACCGGGAAGACTGCAGCCTTTGGCATCCCGTCAGTAGAGCATGTGGACCGCGCCAGCCGCCATATTCAAACCGTCATCCTCTGCCCCACCCGGGAACTGGCGGTGCAAACCGCAAGAGTCCTCAAGCAGTTGGCCTCTTTTAAACCGGGGGTACGCATTCTGGCTCTTTATGGCGGTGAGCCGATTTCGCGGCAAATCTCGGCCCTTCGCCGCAGGCCCCAGATCATTGTGGCGACTCCGGGGCGGCTGATCGATCACATCCAACGCCGCACCACCCGCCTCAACCATGTGCAAAGCGTGATTCTGGACGAAGCCGACCGGATGCTGGATATGGGCTTTCGGGAGGACATTGACACCATCCTGCAGGGGATGCCGGATCAGCGGCAAACCGTGCTCTTTTCCGCCACCATACCCGATGGGATCAAGAAAATCGCGGCGGAATACCAGCAGGATGCCGGGCATATCGCCATCCAGCAGGAAACCCTTACTGTAGAGAAGATCCAACAGTTCTACTGCGAAGTTCGCAGAGACAAAACCCCGGTGCTGCTCGAGCTTCTGCGGGAAAAGCAGTTTGGCCTGTCCCTGATCTTTGTAGCCACCAAGGTCATGGCGGAAACCTTGGCGCGCCAGCTGTCCGATGCTGGTTTCCCCGCCGATTCCCTTCACGGCGACTTGAGACAGTCCCAACGGGATAAGGTAATGGAGCGTTACCGCAACGGCAAGGTGAGCATTCTGGTGGCAACCGACGTGGCCGCTCGGGGTATCGACGTCAACCAGATTGACGCTGTCATCAACTATGATATTCCCGGTGATTGCGAAAGCTACATCCATCGGATCGGGCGTACGGGCAGGGCCGACCAAGAGGGCTGCGCTTACACCCTCATCTATCCAAGGGAGCGCAGTAAGCTGCAGGGGATGATGCAAACAACCAAAGCTCCCATCCTGCCCATTTCTCTCACCACAGCAGAGAAACAGCGGGAAGGCGCTCTTGAGCCGGCCTACACGGCCACCAAAAAGAGCAAGAAGGGCAGATGGGCGCAAAAAAAACGGCGGAATTCCGGTGGTGGACGAACCCGAACCGGAACAGCCCGTTACGCCTCTCATATGACCAACACTTGATGCCGAGGCCTTTAATAAAAACAGATGTGAGCGCCAATATCACATCTGTTTTATTTTTGGCTATGGCCCACCGGATAAAAAAATGCAGCTTTGTCTTTTTTATCCGGTTTATTTGTGATAGGATTAAACTGATGTAGATTGCAAGGGATTTGGAAAGGGGACGCCTGATGCAACTAAAAAAAATGGAACATGAATTTTCAGTCTGCCAAATTGCCGATACTACAGGTGTTGATTTAACCGATGAGTTTTGTTTTCTGGGCAAAACCGATCAGGAAATCTCGTTGGTTTGCATCACCCAGAGCGTGCCTTCACACACCGTTGCAAGGGAGGATGGATGGAAGGGCTTTCGCATTCAAGGAGTATTGGATTTCTCTTTGGTAGGAATTCTGTCCCGCATTGCAACGCTGTTGGCAGAAAATCAAATTAGCATATTTGCCATATCCACCTATGATACCGACTACATCTTCACGAAATCAGAACATTACGACAAAGCGCTGGACTTGCTGGAGCAAGCCGGATATTCTATTTGTTAGCAATTGGAAAACCATCATCCCATGGAATGGAGACCACCTGTTATGAATGAAAAAGAAGTTGCAGAAATTCGCCGTCGCTTTCGTGCCGACAAGAGCAACATCACTCGCATTCGCGGTTGCTACGTCAACGAAAACCGGGAAATTGTGTCGGAGCTGAATCAGTCGCTGACTTTGATGTCCCAAGAGGAATCGGAAAGCCTGCTGACAATTCTAAAGAAAACCCTTTCCGGCACGGTTGGGAAGAACTTAATCGATATCGAATTCACTACCCAGCAGGTGGTGGGAAGCGAGGAGCACAAGCTACTGATGGCTCTGCGGGACTCGGCGCTGGAGGATGAGGCGGCGGTAGAGGCCTTTTTCAGCCGGGTTATTGAGTCGCTACATATGGAGGAAAACTACCTGATTCTGTTGGCCTGCGATAAATATGATGTGCCCGGCTACTCCAAGGACGGCAGCAAGCGTGAGGATTCCTCCGAGGTGTTTACCTATTTTTTGTGCAGCATCTGCCCCGTCAAGCAGACAAAGCCTGCGCTGGGTTACTACGCCCTTGAAAACATCTTCCGCAGCATCACGGCTGATTGGGTGGTGTCTTCCCCAGAACTGGGATTCATGTTCCCCGCCTTTGACGACCGCAGCGCCAATCTCTACAACGTACTCTACTACACCCGCAACATTGCGGAAAACAATCAGGAGTTTGTGAGTGCGATTTTTAACACCCAAGCTCCCATGCCTGCCGCAACACAGAAGGAAACCTTCCAATCGGTGCTGGAAGAAACCGTATCCGAGGATTGCAGCTTTCACGTTGTGCAGGCGGTGCACCAACAGCTGTCCGATCTGATTGAGGAGCACAAGGTCAACAAGGTACCGGAACCTCTGGTGATCTCTAAGAATACGGTCAAAGGCATGTTGCAGTCCTGCGGAGTTTCCCAGCCCCGCATGGAAGCCTTTGAAGAAAGATACGACGAAGCCTTTGGCCAGCAGGGGGAGATCAGCCCAAAAAATATCATCGACACCAAACAGTTTGAAGTCCGCACTCCCAATGTCACCATTCGGGTGCAGCCCGGATGCAGCAATCTCGTCGAAACGCGTATCATCGACGGCAGAAAATACATCGTCATCCGCGCCGACGAAGGAGTCGAAGTCAACGGAGTTAACATCCACATTCAATAGCGACGATGGGGAACACAGCGGCGGCAGCGATACGGTAGATTGGAAAGAAGGGTACGGAGCATCCATCACAGATGTGCCGTACCCTTCTTTCATCAGCTTTTTCAGGTGGACTCTTTTCAGTCGATATCGCCACAAAACGGTTTGACATGACATTTAATATGTGATAAAATAAATCAATCATTGCGGTAAATTACTATGGATTATATACATAGTCCTGAGGAGTGGTTTCTCCGTTTAGTGTTCGTGCAGGAACACGGGGGTGTGTCCGTGACTGCATCTCATACAACAATTGCAAAGGGGAGGTAGCATGAAAAAAACAACATCCGGTCAGTATCTTTAGCAAGGGCTCTATTAAGTCATGAGGAACAGCAAAGCTCTGCTCCAAAGTTGCGGCAAACATTCTATCCGTCCTTTGGGGGGATAGAAAACCAAGGGAGCATCTCGGCAGTGTGAGTGATCACTGGGCTTTCTTCCCGGCAGAAGGGCTCAACGATGTTATCTGCTGCTGGGAATACTGAGCCCGACTACGTCAAAAAGCTCTACCATGGCCTCGCAGTCTGCCTTTCCTGTGAAAATGTCACAGGGCAGGAGAGAGGGCTGCGCTTTTACTACTACTTGTGCCGTAAACCAAGCGGCGCGGATTGGATGGGTTAACATGGCAGAACAAAAACAAGTCAATGTACTGATAGAGCCGGTGGATAAGGAATACATGCTGTCTCCGGTGCCCATGGACAAACGGCGCTCCACCTTTAGCCAGCTGATGGTGTGGGTTGGCTTTGGATATGTGGTGACCGGATTATATGTCGGCGGGGTGCTGGCTGGCTTTGGCAATCAGCCCGGGGTACCGCCCTCCGTTGCTCTGTTGGCAATTGCCCTGGGAATGGGCTCCTTGCTGCTCATTACCTTTTTCCTGGGCGTGATTGCCCAAAGAACCGGACTTAACCTTGCCCTGCTTTCCCGGTACTCCTACGGAGCCAAGGGAATCGTCATCCCCATGGCGGTCATGGCCCTTCTAACCTTTGGCTGGTTTGCCAGCATTGTAGGAATGATCGGGGATATTTGGGGCGGATTTTTAGGAAATCCTTCCGGTATCATCGTCATAAATCCCGCCACCATGGGGTTCACCGGAATCAGTCCCATTACTCTGGAAGTCTTTTTGGCCTGCTGGTTCTGGGGTCTGGTGTTTACGGTTTCGGCTGTTTTGGGTATCAAGGCCATTGAAGCAATTGCCACTCCCATCAGTCCGGTGATTCTGATCATCGCCATCTATGTAGGGGTTAAAATGATGAGCGACGGCGGAGGAACAGAAGTTTTCTTCCAAAAAGCTAACCTGCTGGGAGGCCTTGGACTGGGCAAAGCCATTACCGTGGTGGTGGGCAGCTGGATTGCCGGCGCAGTGATGGGTGTTGATCTCTTTCGTTTTAACAAGAGTGTAAAAGCGGTGTTCTGGTGTGCAGCAGCTTGCTTTATCTTCACCAACCCTCTGCTAAACATTGTGGGATACATCGGTGTGGTTCAGGTGGGGCAGTTTAACTACTCCCAGTGGATGCTGGGGATCAACTTCTTCTTTGCTCTGGTGGGTGTCATTGCCTGGACGGCCTCCCTGTGGACCACTGACAACGGCGAGTTGTACTGCAACTCCCTGTACACCGGACCCATGCTGAACGCTTTTGGCATCAAGGCCAACCGCAAGGTACTGGTTGTTATCTGCGGCGTGCTGGGAACCTTCCTGGGAGCTATGGCCTTCTATCAGATCTTCTTCGCCAACTTTATCAACGCTCTGGGCGCCGTTGCACCTCCCCTGTGTGCTCCCATTCTGGCCGATTACTTTATCGTCAGCAAAGACAAAGCCAAATACAATCTGGATTATCTGGAGCGGCAGCCCCCTGTCCGCTGGGCCGGAATTATCTCCTTTGCCATTGGCGGCCTGCTGGGGTACATCTTTGAGTACGTAGCGCCACTGCCTCTGGGCCTGCCTTCGGGACTGGTAGCCATGGCCATCTCCTTTATCATCTACCGCCTGATCTACGGCCTGACCCCCGACCGGGCATCTGATGAAGCTCTGGTATCCGGAAAGGCGTAACATCTTTGTATTTGCATAAGAAAAGAGGCTTTGTGACATGAAAAAGGTATTTCTAAACGAATTTACAGCCCGGGAAGTGCAGGCGCTGCTGGAGCAAAAGGAAAAGGTAACCGCCATCATCAGCTTCGGCTCCTGTGAAAGCCATGGCTGGCACTGCTGTCTGGGACCCGACTACTTTGTCCCTACCGAGGTGGCAAGGCGGGTAGCTCTCAAACTGGATAATGTGGTGGTAGCTCCCTGCATTCCCTATGGAACGTCTATCCATTACAACAAGTACCCCATGTCCATCACCCTGCGGTACGAGACGGTGACCGCTATTGCTGAAGATATGATGGAAAGCCTCATTCAAAACGGGATCAAGCGGATTTATATCCTCAATGGCCACGACGGAAACATCCCCTCTCTGGAAATTGCCGCCCACAAAATCAAGGATAAATACCCCGAGGCTAGGATTCTGTATCTACCTGCCTGGTGGGAAAAAGTCGGGCCTTTGATGGGTGATCGGTTTGAGGTGTGGAACGGACTGGGCCACGGAGGGGAAGGGGAGACTTCTATTATGATGGCGGTGCGCCCCGAGCTGGTGGAACTGGAGTACGCCGAAAGTCAGGTTCCCCACAAGGTCATCGAGATCGGCAGCTCCGCCAATGTGATCTGGGATATTGAGGAGGTCACCCAAACCGGAGCCACCGGTGATCCCACCAAAGCCACCCGGGAAAAAGGCGAGCAGATGCTGGAGATTCTGGTGAATCTGGTGGCGGATACCATTGAGCGGATGAATCAAAACGATTGGAACTATTAATCAGCACCTGTCACAGATGGGGGAAGGGAATAGACCGGTGAAGAAAAAGATACTGCTGATCTCAACAGGGGGGACCATTGCGTCGCAAAAAACCAGCATGGGCCTCACCCCCGGCATTCCTTCCCAGCGCCTGTTGGAGTGGATTCCCGAGGTGAAGGATCTCTGTGATGTGGACACAACCCAGATTCTGAATTTGGATAGCACCAACATGCAGCCGGAAGACTGGCTCTTGATGGTCCGGGCCATACGGGATGCCTACGACCGCTACGACGGTTTTGTCATCACCCACGGCACCGACACCATGGCCTATACGGCGGCGGCGCTCTCCTATCTGATTCAGAACTCACAAAAACCCATTGTAATCACCGGTTCCCAGCGGCCTATGGAGGTGGGAACCACCGACGGCCCCCAAAATCTGCTGGACAGCTTTGTGTTTTGCATCCAGCCGGACGTACGGGGCGTCTATCTGGTCTTTGACGGCAAAGCCATTGTGGGAACCCGGGTACGCAAGGTAAAAACCCGCAGCTACAGCGCCTTTGAGAGCATCAACTTCCCTGTTGTAGCCCTCATCAACGACCGGCGGATCATCAGGTACCTCAACCCCTGCCAACAGGGAGAACGTCCGGTGCAGTTCTACGACAACATCCATCCCGGTGTGTTTTTATTAAAGCTCATCCCCGGTATGGAGCCGGATATTCTGGACTATGTGGCCCAGCGATACGACGCTGTCATCATCGAAAGCTACGGATCGGGAGGGCTGCCCTTTACCGACGAGCGAAACTTTCTGCAGAAGGTGAGCGAGCTGGCCTCGAAGGACAAGATCATCGTAATGGCAACGCAGGTGATGCTGGAGGGCAGCGATCTGACCGCCTACGAGGTGGGAGCCATCGCCCGGCAAAAAGTTCCCCTGCTGGAAGCCTACGATATGACGGTAGAAGCCGCAGTGGCAAAGCTGATGTGGATTCTGACCCAAACCCGGGAGTTCGCTCAGGTGAAAGAGATGTTCTACACCCCGGTGAATTTTGATCTGTGCTGGCCCATGCCCCAATAAGATGTAATCATAGCTCCTCCGGTATTCCCCTGTCCAACACAACAGGGAAACCGGAGGAGCTTCTTTCTTTTTATTGAGTCCCTTGATCGGCATAGGCAAGAGGTCAGTTCTTTTAAAAAAACAGGCTCTTTTCCCGGTAAAAGCCACACTCATTGCCTGTGGACGGAATATAATAGGAGGAATGCAATTAGGAGGTTATGATATGAATCAGCATTACCCCTTTGTCAACCCGCCTCTGCCCTATGCCTACGACGCTTTGGAGCCCTACATTGACACCAAAACAATGCAGCTGCATCATGATCGACACCTGCAAACCTATGTAAACAACCTCAACGGCACCCTCAAAGACCACCCCGAACTACAAGGCTGGTCACTGGAAGAGCTGATTTACAACACCGACCAACTGCCGGAAGGCGTCCGTCAGCCCATCCGAAACAATGCCGGGGGCGTGTATAATCACATCTTCTACTTTAACGGTATGTCAAATTCCCCCACACGGGCGCAAACGGGAATGCTCTACTCGGCCATTGTGAAGGATTTCGGCTCTGCCCAGAAGTTTTATGATGACTTTAAGAGCAAGGCGCTGTCGGTGTTTGGCTCGGGATACGCGTGGCTGGTGGTGGACAGAAACGGAAAGCTTCAAATCATCACATCAGCCAATCAGGATAACCCCATCGCGCAGAACCTCTGCCCCATTGCGGGGATTGATGTATGGGAACATGCCTATTATCTTAAGCACTACAACGAGCGGGTCGCCTATATTGATGACTGGTTCCAGGTGGTGGACTGGGAGCGCGCCGACCGAATCTACCAACGATGCATCGCAAATCTGCAGGCATAGTAGTAGCGTGATGCATTATTATATTGTGTAAAGACACAGAGGATTACATAAAACAGGTAGAATGGATATGCTGTTCCGCCTTATATCTGTTTTAGGCATACAAACAGCGGTTTTGGGGAAAGAGGTTCCTTTCATATTGGCTGCTGCAGGAAGAACCGTTTCCCCATTTGCTTGGCTTGATAAAGGGAAAACAAGAGCCCCCGCAAGCGGAGGCTCTTGTTGCGTATCGTTTACTGTTCTTCCTTCATCCGAGCATAGCACTCGCTACAATAAACCGGCCGGTCCTCCCTGGGACGGAAGGGCACTTTGGCTTCGCTGCCGCAAGAGGCGCAGGTGGCGGTAAACATTTCGCGGTCACCGTGGGCAGCGTTCTTTCGAGCATCGCGGCAGGGTTTGCAGCGCTGGGGCTCGTTTACGAAGCCTCTCTCGGCGTAGAATTCCTGCTCACCGGCGGTGAACACAAATTCCGATCCACATTCCTTGCAGCTCAGGGTCTTGTCTTCGTACATTTTACTACCTCGCTTACAGTAAGTTTTACCCGTGGACCAATGCAGAGGCTCCTAAGGGGCTTTGCTTTTTGTGCCAAGGGCAATATTGACAGCCGTTGGGCTGAAAACCATTATGGATGGAGCCTCAGCTTGCGTCTGACTCGCTGCAGCGCGTTATCCACCGTCTTAGCGGAAGTGCTTAACACCTGTGAAATTTGCTGGTAGGAATGCCCCAGAAGGTAATGGTACAGAACTTTGCGTTCTAGATCGGAAAGTCTGGACTGAATTTGATTCACCAATTGGCAGGAATCTTCCCGATCCAGCAAAAACTGTTCCATTGGCTGCTGGTGAACGGTGGCGTAGTCCAGCTGCTGGATCGAAAGAAGGCTCTTACAGCTTTGCTGCCGCATATGCAGCTTGATAGCGGTCGCCATGGAATTATTAATGCAAGTAACAGCATAAGTACGAAAACGGGCTTTTCCACCGGGATTATAGCCCCGGGCTGCACGATAAAGAGCAATTAGCCCTTCCTGAAAAAAATCCTCTGCCTCTACACCGGCAATGCCCACATAACGGCTTGCGCGGCCTCGAAGGGCGGCGTCATAACGGTGTGACAAGACAGAAAACGCATCGGTATCTCCCTTTTGCACAAGAAGCACCAGCTCCTCGTCCGCAAGGACTCCCTTTCGGAACATCTGGTCCGCTTTCATAAGAATTCACCGTTGTATCATCTTCATTACCGACATTCTACCCCAATATTACTACGTTGTCAAGTAATAATTTGTATATTGTTGGGAAAACTGGACTATTCTACAACTCTGGTGACATCTTTGACCCATCCACCCTTCAAAAGTCTGGGGAGAGTGATCGAAGCTTTGAGCACTACGTCAAAACGGAGCATGGCGTACACCGCCGGAACTGCCCAGCCCCAGACATGGCCGGCCAGGTACCCCAGGGGAATGGCAACCATCCACAGGGGCACAACATCGGCGATGGCGGCATAGCGCGAATCTCCGCCGCCCCGCAGTATTCCCACAATAGCCACCATGGAAATCGCCTGAAAGGTGGACAAGGCCGCCACTACCCCCATGATTTGATAGGCGTAGGCCATAGTCTCAGCCGACATGTTGTAAAGGCTCAGAATCGGGCCCCGCAGCAGCAAAACGACAATAGAGGTTCCCATCCCCAGCAGGATGCTGATGAACAGGAGTTTGTTTGCTCGCTGACGGGCCAGCTGATACTGCCCGGCCCCCACAGTGTTTCCGATAATGACGGCAGTGGCGCTTCCGGCTCCGTTAAAGGCCACCGACAGCAGCTGCCCCAGCACCGAGCAGACAGTATATGCCGCGTTAAACTCGGTACCCATCCAGCCAATGATAGCAGTGACGGCTGCCATTCCCATGCCCCACAGCAGCTCGTTGATGATGACGGGAGACGCATGGTGGAGGTAGTCCCTGAGCAGGCCATTCTTTTTTTCTACAAACATCTTCAGGCGGTAGCCGATGTTCTTTTCGTAACGGAACATAAAAATTAGGACGATCACCAGCTCGGATACCCGGGCCAGCACCGTGGCAATGGCACCACCCCGCACCCCCATGGCAGGGAAGCCCAGGTTGCCGAAAATAAGTACCCAGTTGAGGAAGACGTTGATGGTCAGGGAGCTGATGTAAACCACCAGAGAAATCCGCACTGTACCCACCGAGCGGAGCACGATAATGGTAGCGGTGGCAAAACAGTTGAAGAGATAGCTTATCCCTACAATCCGCAAAAACTCAGTGCCATTTGCAATAACCTCGGGGGAGTTGGAAAAAAGCGACACCACCTGATAGGGGCAAAACAGGGCAAGGGCGGTAAAGACAGCCACCACGCCGGCTAAGATCCGGTACATGAGCGTCATCACCCGGCGGATGGACTCCACATCTCCTTTGCCCCAATATTGGGCAATCATCACGTTGGAGCCGCTGCCCAGCCCAAAAATAAGCAGGTTCATAATAAAGCCCAGCTGATTGGCCTGATTGATCGCCGCCAGCTGAACCTCTCCCAATTGGCCTACCATTAAAGTGTCGGCCATGGAAGTGGCGAAATTGATGAAGTTTTGACCGGCAACGGGCAGGGCAATCAGGCGAAACTGGTGAAAAAATTCTTTATCTTCAAAGAAGCCACGAAGCACAGAAACAGTCCTTTCCATAGGGTTCTGATGACTGACTTTCCCTATCATATCAGGGCGGTATCATAATGTAAAGAGAAAGAGCGAGGGAAACAGGTTCCCCTTTTAAAAGTTCGTCTAAACGGGAAGATAAAGAGGCTTTTGGCAAAAAAACAGGGTGTGTGCTTTTTGCGCAGCACACACCCTGTAAAATTTTATGCCTTCTTACAATAACGTTGTTAAGCTCTGGGGAACTTCAGGGCCGCCTGAGCGGCAGCCAGACGGGCGATGGGTACACGGAAGGGAGAGCAGGACACATAATCCAGACCCACTTTGTGGAAGAATTCGATGGAACTGGGGTCTCCTCCGTGCTCGCCGCAAACGCCAAGTTTGAGAGTGGGCTTTTCGCTACGGCCTAATTTGACGGCGGTTTCGACCAGCTTGCCGATACCCTTCTGGTCCAGACGGGCAAAGGGATCGGATTCGTAGATGTTCTTCTCGTAATAGTGACCGAGGAAGTTCCCGGCATCGTCGCGGCTAAAGCCAAAGCCCATCTGAGTCAGATCGTTGGTGCCGAAGCTGAAGAAGTCGGCTTCCTTGGCAACCTCATCGGCGGTGACACAGGCTCTGGGAATCTCGATCATGGTTCCAACCATGTATTCGATCTTCACGTCGGAAGCGGCGATGATTTCGTCGGCTACCCGAACCACAACTTCCTTTACATAGGCAAGCTCTTTTGCTTCGCCGATGAGGGGGATCATGATTTCGGGAACCATCTTCCAATCGGGATGCTTCTTCTGCACGTTGATGGCGGCTTCGATGACGGCACGGGTCTGCATCTCGGCGATTTCGGGGTAGGCCACACTGAGGCGGCAACCCCTAAAGCCCATCATGGGGTTAAACTCGTGGAGGTTGGCGATGACTTCCTTGATGCGGGAAACCTCAATGTTCATCTGTTTGGACAGCTCCTGAATGTCCTTTTCCTCATGGGGCAGGAACTCGTGGAGAGGGGGATCCAGGTAGCGGATGGTGACAGGATTGCCTTCCATAGCCTCGTAGATGCCCTCAAAATCCTTGCGCTGAATGGGCAGCAGCTTGGCTAGAGCAGCCTTGCGCTGTTCCACATTGGTGGAGAGGATCATCTCCCGCATGGCACGGATGCGGTCGGACTCAAAGAACATGTGCTCGGTGCGGCAGAGGCCAATGCCTTCGGCGCCGAACTCAATGGCCTGAGCACTGTCTCTGGGGGTATCGGCGTTGGTGCGAATCTTCAGCTGGCGCACCTCGTCGGCCCAGCTCATCAGGGTGTTAAAGTCACCGCTGATGGAAGCTTCCACCGTGGGGATCGCTTCGCCGTAAATGTTACCAGTGGAGCCATCCAGAGAGATGAAGTCTCCCTCCTTGATTACCTTGCCGCCCAGGGTGAACTGCTTGCTATGCTCGTCCATGACAATATCGCCGCAACCGGCTACACAGCAGCGTCCCATGCCGCGGGCAACCACGGCGGCGTGGGAGGTCATGCCGCCGCGAACGGTCAGAATACCGGCGGCCAGGTTCATGCCCTCAATATCCTCGGGGCTGGTTTCCAAACGGGCCAGAATAACGGTTTCACCACGGCCATGCCACTCTACAGCGTCGTCGGCGGTAAAGACTACACGTCCGCAGGCAGCACCGGGGGAAGCGGGCAGACCGGCACCCATAGGCTTGGCAGCCTTGAGGGCGGCAGGCTCGAACTGGGGATGGAGCAGAGCATCCAGGGTTCTGGGGTCAACCTGCAGGATGGCTTCTTCCTTGGTGATGAGGCCTTCGCTGACCAGCTCGCAGGCGATCCTGAGGGCGGCTGCGGCGGTGCGCTTGCCGTTGCGGGTTTGCAGCATGTAGAGCTTGCCCTTTTCGATGGTAAACTCCATGTCCTGCATGTCTTTGTAGTGGTTTTCCAGCTTTTTGGCGGTGTCGGCAAACTGCTGGTACAGCTCAGGCATGTTGTCTTTCAAGGTCTCGATGGGGAAAGGAGTGCGGATACCGGCCACCACGTCCTCGCCCTGCGCGTTGATCAGGTATTCGCCGTAGAGTTTGTTTTCACCGGTGGAGGGATTGCGGCTAAAGGCTACGCCGGTACCGGAATCTTCGCCGGAGTTACCGAACACCATGGCCTGTACGTTGACGGCAGTTCCCCAGGAGTAGGGGATATCGTTCATGCGACGATAGTAGTGGGCGCGGGGGTTATCCCAGGAGCGGAAGACGGCGGTAATTGCCTCGATGAGCTGATCCTTGGGATCGGAGGGGAATTCAAAGCCCTTTTGCTCCTTAAAGAATGCTTTGAACTTCTGGACCATAACTTTCAGGTCTGCGTCGGACAATTCGGTATCCAGGCTGACGCCCTTTTCTTCCTTCATCTCGTCGATGATCCGCTCAAAGTTGGACTTGGGCAGCTCCAGAACGACGTCGGAGAACATCTGGATAAAGCGGCGGTAGCTGTCGTAGGCAAAGCGGGGGTTCTGGGTCTGTGCTGCAAGGCCCTCTACCACCGTGTCGTTGAGGCCAAGGTTCAGAATGGTGTCCATCATGCCGGGCATGGAGGCCCGGGCGCCAGAGCGGACCGAGATCAGCAGAGGGTTCTGCTTGTCCCCAAATTTCTTTCCGGTGATTTCCTCCAATTTTTCCATGTACGCAAAAATCTCATCAATAATTTCGGGGGCGATGTTCTTACCGTCGTCATAGTAGCGGGTGCAAGCTTCCGTGGTTACGGTGAATCCCTGGGGAACCGGCATGCCCAGCCCTGTCATTTCGGCCAGGTTGGCGCCCTTTCCTCCCAGTAGGTTCTTCATGGTGGCATTGCCCTCTGAGAAGAGATAGACGTACTTTTTGCTCATCTGCGTGTAACCTCCTAAATTTTTTCTCCCATAACATGGCATATAGTATAACACATTTCCCAATAAGTTATCTGGTTTTGCGAGAAAAGTTTGACATTCCAGCATGTTTTCGGAACTTTGGCTCTTTTCCACTTGCAAACAGCAATAAAAATTGTAATAATAATAGAGTAAACCGAGCCATATGTATTATAAGGTAGCATTTTTTTAAAAAACATGATTGAATTTTGCAACAGGAGCCCACGGCTCTGAGAGAAGCTTAGAGAAGGAACTCCTGTATCAAAAAATTCTCTGGTCCAAAAGGATAAAGATGAGGTGATGGTATGCAAAAAGTTTGTGCCGTAGTATTGGCCGCAGGAGATGGAACCCGGATGAAGTCGAGCCACCCTAAGGTATTGGGTGAGGTGCTCTTTCGTCCCATGGTTCTTTGGGTAGCTGAGGCTCTTGAAAAAGCGGGAGTGGAGCACTGCATTGCGGTGCTGGGCAAGGGCCACGAGGAAGTGCGGGCTATTCTGCCAGAGCATTACACCCACGTTATACAGGCCGATCGAAAAGGGACCGGCCATGCGGTTTTAATGGCAAAGGAGTACATCCGCAACGGTGGTTTTGAGGACGTGGCCGTGCTGTATGGAGATGCTCCCTTTGTTCTGTCCGAGGATATTGGACGAGCCTATAAACAGCACAAGACACAGCACAATGCCGTCACCGTCTTTTCCGCCCGGCTGCGCAACCCCATGGGTTACGGCCGAATTGTCCGGGGAGCCAACGGAGTCAAAGCTATTGTGGAGCAAAAGGATGCCGATGTGGACACCTTGGAAATTGAAGAGGTCAATGCGGGGGTCTACTGGTTCGAAGCTGCCTTTCTGCTGGAGTTTTTGGAGGGGATGACTTCTTCCAACGCTCAGGGGGAATACTATCTCACCGACTGTGTGGAAGCCGCTGTGTCCAGCGGGCGGCGGGTGGACGCCTATGCCGCCAACCCCGATACCGTTCTGGGAGCCAACGACCGCAAAACCCTCAGTTACCTCAATCAGGTGGCCCAGAAACGCATCGTGGAGCGGTTGCTGGAGGAGGGCGTGGACATTCCCTTCCCGGATCAGGTGGTGGTGGGGGCACAGGTACAGATAGGCCCTGACACCCGCCTGCTTCCCGGCACCATTCTTATGGGAGAAACGATGGTGGGTGCTGATTGCGAAATTGGACCCCATACCACCATTCGCAACAGCTCGGTGGGGGATGGCAGTACCATCACCAGCTCCCAACTGGAGGATTCCGTTGTGGGAGCCAAGGCCACCATCGGCCCCATGGCCCGCCTTCGTCCCGGATGCCATCTTGGTGACAACGTTAAGATTGGCAATTTTGTGGAATTGAAAAACTCCACCATCGGCGATGGGACCTCGGTGTCCCACCTCACCTATGTGGGGGATACCGATACCGGCAGCTGGTGTAACTTTGGCTGTGGGGTGGTCACCGTCAACTACAACGGAAACCAAAAGAACCGCACCACCATTGGAGACGGAGCCTTTATCGGCTGCAACACCAACCTGATCGCCCCTGTCACCTTGGGAGACAGAGTGTACTGTGCCGCAGGCACTACCGTTACCGACGACGTGCCCACCGACGCTCTGGTCATCGGAAGAGCACGGCAGACCATCAAGGAAAACTGGAACAAAGATGGCAAGCGCTTTGAGAGAGGAAACAAGTCGTAACATTCCGGCAGAGACACCGAACAATCAGCGGTGTTAAAAATAAGGGCCGGATACTCAAAGGAACAAACCGCTTACCCGGTTTGGTGCTTTGGGGATGTCGGCCTTCCACAAGGGAGCAAAAAAAGAAATGAATTTGCATGGCAAGGACATCAAAATTTTTACCGCAAACTCCAACCGGCCTGTGGCTCAGGCCATTGCCCGCACCTTGGGCCTACCTCTGGGAAAAAGCGAGGTGACGGCCTTTGCCGATGGAGAGATTTCCCTCTCCATCGGGGAAAGCGTGCGTGGCAGTGATGTATTTGTGGTGCAGTCCACCTCCAAGCCGGTCAACGATCACATGATGGAGCTTCTCATCATGATCGACGCCTTCAAACGGGCATCGGCCGGGCGCATCACCGCCGTCATCCCCTATTTCGGTTACGCCCGCCAAGACCGGAAAGCCAAAGCCAGAGACCCTATTTCCGCCAAGCTGACCGCCGACCTTATCACCGCCGCCGGGGCCGACCGGGTTCTCACCATGGATCTTCACGCAGCTCAGATTCAGGGGTTCTTTAACATCCCGGTGGATCACCTGCTGGGAGTTCCCCTGCTGGTTCCCTACTTCTGCAAGAAATTTGCCCATTGCAAAGACGACATGGTGATTGTTTCCCCCGATCTAGGCTCGGTGACCAGAGCCAGAAAGTTTGCCGAAAAATTTGATGCTCCCCTTGCCATTATCGATAAGCGCCGCCCCAAGGCCAACGTCTCCGAGGTGATGAACATCATCGGAGATGTAAAGGGGAAGCGTGTTATTCTGGTGGACGACATGATTGACACAGCGGGCACTCTCTGCAACGCTGCCCGTGCGCTGATGGAAGTGGGCAAGGCGGAGGAAGTTTATGCCTGCGCCACCCACGGAGTTCTGTCTCCTCCTGCTCTGGAGCGGATTGCCGAAAGCCCCATCAAAGAGCTTACCCTTCTGGACACCATCTACCGAGAACCAGAAAATCGAATTGACAAAATTACCTACCTGTCGGTGGCCCCTGTATTTGCTGAGGCCATCGAGCGCATCTACAAGGACAAGCCTGTTTCTCCTCTCTTTGTATAGCTTGACCGATCACATATCTGCCGGCAAAGACAGTGATCCTTGTTGGCATACTCTTTTGTAAGGCAGGAACCCAATATGTTGGATGATCTGTTTGCCAAGCTGTTTCCTCAAAGCAGCCCGGTTCCTTCCGGCCCTGTGGAATATATTGTCGCAGGGCTGGGCAATCCCGGAACCGAATACCAAACCACCCGCCACAATGCCGGTTATCTGGCCCTGGACCTTCTGGCGGAAAAGCACAACGTCAAAGTAAGCCGCATTCGCTTTCAGTCCCTTTGTGGCGAGTGCGTGATCCATGGAAAAAAAGTGCTGCTCCTCAAGCCCACCACCTACATGAACCTTTCGGGGCGGGCGGTGCAGGAGGCCTTGGCCTTCCACAAGGTGCCCATCCAGCGGCTGATTGTTTTGTGCGACGACATCAATCTGGATCCCGGACGCCTTCGCATTCGCCGCAGTGGTAGCGACGGTGGGCAGAAAGGTCTGCAAAACATCATCTACCTTACCGGAAATGATGATTTTCCCCGGGTACGCATTGGGATTGGCGGTAAGCCCTACCCCGATATGGACATGAAGGACTGGGTAATCGGCCGCCTTTCTCCCGATGAAATGAAGGAGATTGCTCCGGCCTTGGAAAACGCCGTAACCGCTGTAGAACTGCTGGTTCAGGACAAAATAAACGACGCCATGAATCTGTTTAACAAAGCTCCTCAGCCACCACAGGATTCCGATTCTTCTCGCCGGCCGGAGTAAAAGGCCGGTGACTGGCGCATCAAAACCCACCCCTGCGCAGGGGTGGGTTTTCTTATACAAAAAAACGCTGCTTAAGCCTTGAAGCTAAGCAGCGTTTTTGCATCTCGAAGTTTGCAGTTTTTCTAGAATTTGCGATACATGTACACCACCGAAAGCACAAGCACGGGGTAGTCGTTTTCGTTGATGAGGATGTGAGGCTTTCTGGAATCAAAATAAAAGCTATCTCCTTCCGAAAAAAGATACTCGGTATCTTTATACTGTAGCTTGACCGGGCCTCTGACCACAAAGTTAAACTCCTCGGCATCGTGTTCAAAGGTGTAGGTTTTGCCCGGGGGAATGTGCATCATAAAGGGCGAAATACCCCGATTGGGGTAGTTGTTGGTCAGGGGAATCAGAGTATACCCCTCCTCTGTGGGGGGCATTGTCTGATCATGCTTGCTTCTGAAAATGGTGATGTCGTTATCGTCGCACACTCTGGGATTAGAGGGTTCGTATCCCTCTAACAGTTCGCTTGCGCTTACTTTTAAGGTCGAAGCGATCAGCTGCAGAGTAGAAAGCGGCGGAATCTTGTCGGAACGCTCTAGTTTTGACAAATAGCCCACCGATAACCCGGATTTTTTGGAAACATCTTTTAGTGTATATTTTTGAAGCTTTCGATTCGCTTTGATTCTACTGCCAACCGTCATGCAATCACTTCCCTAAAACCATATTCGCTTGAAATAAATTTTATCACATATTCTAAAAAATATCAATGAGCATAATCTTTTAAAATTATCCTAATAGTAAAATATAATTTTCATTTTATGATAATTTCATAAACTTTCCAAATATAATTAATTTACAATAATATATCATTAAATTTGTCAAAACTATAAAATTGATAAAGATATATTGACATTTTTAAAGAGTTATGATATTTTTGAAACAACGAAAGAATTAAATAATTTTCCTATTTGGAAACATAAATTATCCAATTGGGAATATTGTTTAAGCAGAGAGTCTTGCAACATCCTGTGTTGTCGGCCGGGAATCAGCGTCAGATTTTATTGAAACAAGGAGATGTATTATGGAATGCAAGATTAAGATCGAAAAAGGAAAACATCTGGAACTGCTTACTTTGATGAATCGAATCCGCCTGTTCGAGCAAATTGCCGAGGAACTTTTTTTGCATGGTGAAGTCCCCGGCTTTTTGCACTCCAGCATCGGACAGGAAGCTTCTGCGGTGGGAGTGTGCGCAGCCATTGGCATCGACGACTACATGGCGACAACCCACCGGGGACACGGCCATGTGGTGGCAAAGGGTGGCGATGTCAACCGCATGATGGCCGAACTGTATGGAAAGGTGACCGGATATTGCCGGGGCAAGGGTGGTTCGATGCACATCAGCTGCCGGGAACTGGGGATTCTGGGTGCCAACGGCATTGTGGCAGGAGGAATTCCTATCACCACGGGGGCGGCTCTTTCCGCAAAGATGCGGGGGACCGATCAGGTGGCGGTCAGCTTCTTTGGCGATGGTGCTTCTGATGAGGGGGCCTTCCACGAAAGCCTCAACATCGCTTCCATTTACAAGCTGCCGGTCCTGTTCGTCTGCGAAAACAATCACTACGCCGAATCCAATCCACAGGCAAAGCATCAGAACATCAAGGACGTTGCGGTTCGGGCCAAGGCCTACAACATCGATTCCGTTATTGCTGACGGCACCGATATTATGGATGTCTACCAAAAGACCCTGACTGCCGTGGAGCAACTGCGAAAAGGCAACGGCCCTATCCTAATGGAGAACAAGTGCTACCGCTGGTCAGGACACTATGTGGGCGATCCCGCCGTTTACCGCCCCAAGGATGAGCCGCTGGAGTGGAAGACCAACCGGGACCCCATCAAGCTGTACGCTGGGTTTTTGATGGAGAATAAGATCGCGGATTCCAAGGAGCTGGAAGCGATCACCGAGCAGGAAACCAAAAGGATCTGGGATGCGGTTGAGTTTGCAAGAAACAGCGATGACCCCGACCTTACTGTTGCAATGGAGGATGTATATGCCTAGATCAATGACATATAGAGACGCTCTGAGAGAAGCTCTGCGGGAAGAACTGATCCGCGACGAACGTATCTTTTTGTTGGGAGAAGACATTGAAGATCCCTTTGGCGGAACCTATAAGGTCACTCAGGGCCTGACGGAAGAGTTCGGCCATGACCGGGTCCGCAATACTCCCATTTCGGAAATCGCCATTACCGGAGTGGCTCTTGGAGCCGCTATGACGGGGATGCGTCCCGTAGCCGAGCTGATGTACGTGGACTTTGCCGGCTGTGCCATGGACCAGATCATGAATCAGATCGCCAAGATGCGCTACATGTCGGGGGGTCAAGTGGAAGCTCCTCTGGTCATCCGCACCCAGCAGGGAACCGGCCGCTCCTCCGCCGCCCAGCACGCCCAAAGTCTGGAGGCCATGTTTGCCCACATTCCGGGGCTGAAGGTGGCCATGCCGGTGACTCCCTACGACGCCAAGGGAATGCTCAAGGCCGCCATCCGCGATCCCGATCCGGTGATTTTCCTTGAGCACAAGCTGCTTTACAACACCACCGGCGAAGTGCCGGAAGAGGACTACGTTGTTCCCTTGGGAGTAGCGGATGTCAAGCGGGTAGGCACCGACGTCACCATTGTAGCAACCTCCCGCATGGTGCTCCACGCACTGGACGCGGCGGAAATCCTCGCAAAAGACGGCATCAGCGTCGAAGTAGTGGACCCCAGAAGCATCGTTCCTTTGGATCAAGAGACCATCTTCGATTCCCTGCGGAAAACCCACCGCCTTATGGTGGTTCACGAAGCGGTGGAGCGCAACGGATGGGGTGCGGAGCTGTGTGCCCTAGTAATGGATCACTGCTTTGACGAGCTGGATGCACCGGTCAAACGCATTGCCTCCAAGAATACACCCGTGCCCTTTGCACCTGTTTTGGAGAACTTTGTCGTTCCCAGCGTGGAAGAAATTGTTGCGGGCGTCAAAGACCTGCTGGTTTAGGAGGGAGGATACATGGCAATCGATGTTATTATGCCAAAACTTGGACTCACCATGTTCGAAGGTAAAATTATCAAGTGGCATAAATCCGAAGGTGACTACGTCAACGAAGGCGACGTTATCCTAGAACTGGAGTCAGATAAATCCGTCAACGAAGAAGTGGCCCGGCAATCGGGATACCTGCTCAAAACCTTTTATGAAGAAGGAGATGTGGTTCCCATCCTGACCCGAATCGCTGTCATTGGCGAAAAGGGCGAGGAGATACCGGAGGAGCCAAAGGCAGAGGTGAAAACAGCGGTTCCCGCTCCCGTCGATGCTCCTGTACCAGAAGTCAAACCGGAAGCCAACGCCCAGCCAGCTACCCCGGCGCCGGCAGCGGGTGGGCGAATCATCGCCTCCCCTCTGGCGCGGAAGGTAGCAAAGCAGCTGGGAATGGACCTTTCCAAAGTAGTGATGCCGGCGGGCCGCAGGCGCATCACCGTCAAGGATGTGGAGGACCACGCCGCTACATTGGATCACAGGGCCACATCCATTGTATCCCGTGAGGCGCAGAGAGTTCCCATGAGCGGCATGCGCAAAACCATTGCCCAGCGGATGCACGACAGTTTACAAACCAACGCCCAAACCAGCCACAGAGTCACCGTGGATATGAACCAAGTGGCAGAAATGCGGGCACAGCTGAAAAAGAGCGGACGCAAGGTGTCCTACAACGACATCATTGCCTATGCCACCTGTAAAGCGCTGACCGAGTTCCCCGCCATCAACGCGGAGCTTTCCGGCAACGAGATCATCCAAAAGCCCTTTGTCAACCTTGGGGTGGCGGTGGCGCTGGATTCCGGGCTCATCGTTCCGGTGCTGCGGGATGCCGATCGCAAGAATTTGATGGAGCTTTCCGCTGCCATTCGGGAAAAAGGCGAGGCAGCACGCAGCGGCAGGCTCTCTCCCGATGACTATCAGGGGGGAAGTTTCACCCTTTCCAACCTCGGCATGTACGGTCTGGATGATTTTGTCGCTATCATCAACCCTCCCGAGGCAGGCATCCTTGCCGTGGGAGCGGTTCGGGAAACCCCCGCCGTGGTGGATGGAGCACTATGTGTGCGGCTGCAGATGACGCTGACGTTCAGCTACGATCACCGCATTGTGGACGGAGCGCCTGCCGCACAGTTCCTGATGAGAATCAAGGAACTGCTGGAGCATCCGTATCTGTTGCTGTAGGAGTATACAAATGAAATATAACTATGATGTTGCAGTATTGGGCGGCGGCCCCGGCGGATATGTAGCGGCAGTCCGCTGCGCCTTTCTTGGAAAGCGGACAGTGCTGATCGAAAAGGGTGCTCTGGGCGGAACCTGCCTCAACCGGGGATGCATGCCTACCAAATCCATGCTCCACAGTGCCCAGCTGTACCGGGAAATTCAGGGTGCAGGGGATTTTGGCATTACGGTATCCAATGTGGGGTTTCGGTTCGATCAGATCATGAAACGGAAAGACCAAGTGGTGGCTAGACTGAGCGGGGGAGTAGGAGCACTGCTCAAGCAGGCAGGAGTCGAGGTGATTCAAGGAGCCGGAACCCTAAAAAACACCCACACCATTGCGGTAAACGGACGGCAGATTACCGCTGCCAACCTGATACTGGCCACCGGGTCTGCACCCTCCCAGCCCCCCATTCCCGGACTCAGGGGGTCGGGTGCTCTCAGCTCCGATGAGGTTCTCGCGCTGGAAACATGCCCGGAATCTTTGGTGATTATTGGTGGAGGCGTCATCGGCATCGAGTTTGCCGGAATTTTTTCCATGCTGGGCAAAAAAGTCACAGTCATTGAAATGCTTCCCAACATCCTCGGCGGAATGGATGCGGAACTGTCTGCCGCCTGCGCCAAGGTGCTTCAGCGGCAGGGGGTCGAAGTCATCACAAACGCCAAGGTCCTGGAGCTAAAAAAGGGCCTGTGCATCTACGAGCACGGCGGGAAGAAATCCCAAGTTCAGGCTGAGCAGGTGGTTGTGGCGACCGGGCGGATACCGGTCACTGCCGGGTTGGGTCTGGAGGCCGTTGGAGTCAAGATGCAAAGAGGCTTTGTGATGGTGGACGACACCATGCATACATCCGTTCCCAACATCTACGCCATTGGCGACATCACCGGAAAGCTTCAGCTGGCCCATGTGGCCTCTGCCCAAGGGCTGGTGGCCGCAGCCAACATCGCCGGAAAAAACGATGTAATGCAGTATGATGTCATCCCCAGCTGCGTGTACACCTCTCCCGAAATTGCCGCCGTAGGCCTTACCGAGGAGCAGGCGCGGGAGAAGGGTTATCGGTACAAAGTAGGGCGCTTCTCAGTTTCCCATAACGGCAAGGCCACCGTCATGGGCGAGAGCACCGGGTTTGTCAAATTGATCACCCAAGAGGATACGGGAGAGCTGCTGGGAGCCCACATCATGGCTCCTCGTGCAACCGACATCATCGCGGAGCTCTGTGTCCTCAAGCGCTCGGAAGGCACCATCGACGAGCTGGCCCGGACCATTCATCCCCACCCCACTGTCAGCGAAATGGTGATGGAGGCCGCACACGATGTAGAGGGGATGAGCAGTCACGCGCCCCGACGTGTTTTATAAGGAGGATTGCCATGTCGGCCAGATACACTCACACCAACATTGTCGCAAAAGACTGGAAAAAGCTTTCTGCCTTTTATCAGAAGGTGTTCGGCTGTGTGCCGGCAGGTCCCAAGCGGGATCTTTCTGGCGAGTGGTTCGAAAAGGTCACCGGCATCCCCGGGGCCCATGTAGAAGGCGAGCATATCGCCCTGCCCGGCTACCCCGAAGGGGGTCCGACTTTTGAAATTTTTACCTACAACATTCCCGATGGAAAGCCTGCCAATATCAATGGATACGGTTTTGCCCATGTGGCCTTTGAAGTGAACGATGTGGACGCCACCTTCCAGAAATGCTTGGAGGAAGGCGGCAGCGCGATCGGCGAGCGGGTGCGGCAGTTTTACCCCAGTCTGAACAAGATGCTGAACATCGTCTACGCACAGGACCCCGAGGGCAATGTCGTGGAGATTATGAGTTGGGAGTAAGCAAATTTTATCGATCAGTAGAGGAGTATTATTATGAATGAGATCAAAATGCTCAAGCCCTTTATCAACGGAGATTTTGTAGAGTCGGCAACAACCAAGTATACCGACGCTTACGACCCCAGTACCGGCAAGGTAATTGCAAAGGTTCCCTGCTGCACCAAGGAAGAAGTAGAGCACGCCGTCGCCTGTGCCACCGCCGCCTATCCCGCATGGTCCGGAACCCCTGTCCTCAAGCGGGTGCAGATTCTGTACAAGGTCCGGGAGCTGATGGAGCAGCACATAGATGAGCTGACCCATCTGGTGGCTCTGGAAAACGGCAAGAATCTGGATGAATCCCGGGGCGACGTTCTCAAATGCAAGGAAGCCACCGAGCAGGCCATCGCTGCCCCCAACCTGATGCTGGGCGAAAGCCTAATGGATACCTCCTCCGGGTTTGACACCGTCATGTACCGGGAGCCCATGGGCGTATTTGCTGGCATTGCACCCTTTAATTTCCCTGCTATGATCCCCATGGGCTGGATGGTGTCCCTCTGTGTGGCTACCGGCAACACCATGGTACTCAAGGCGGCAACCTTTACCCCCCAGACCTCCTTGCGGATTGCCCAGCTGTATAAAGAGGCGGGTCTGCCCGACGGTGTTCTCAACGTTGTCACCTGCTCCCGCAACGAGGCGGAAATCCTCCTGACCCACCCCGATATCAAGGGTGTGACCTTTGTAGGCTCCACCACGGTGGGCAAGCACATCTACACAACGGCTGCGGCCAACGGCAAGCGGGTGCAGGCCATGTGCGAGGCGAAGAACCATGCGCTGGTCATGTCCGATGCTCCCATCGGCCGCACGGTAGCCGGAATTGTCAACTCTTCCTTTGGCTGCGCCGGTGAGCGCTGCATGGCTCTTCCCTCTATTGTCGTGCAGGAAGACATCGCCGACGAACTGGTGGCTGAGCTGATCTCTCAAGCCAAAAAACTGAAAATTGGCCCCGCTTACGACAAGACTACTGCTCTTGGCCCCCTGATCAACGCAGGACATAAAAAGTATGTTGAAGATTGGATTCAGAAGGGGATTGACGAGGGCGCCGAGCTGGTGCTGGATGGCCGGGGTGTCACTGTTCCCGGCTATGAAGAGGGGTTCTATGTTGGGCCTACCATCTTTGACAAGGTAACTCCCGAAATGTCCATCGGCGACAAGGAAGTCTTTGGGCCGGTTGTGTGTGTCAAGCGCGTCAAAACCTTTGAAGAAGGCCTTGCCCTGATGAACGCCAACGAGTTCGCCAACGGCTCTGTCATCTACACCCAGAGCGGCTACTACGCACGGGAGTTCGCCCGCCATACCGATGCCGGTAACGTGGGAATCAACGTGGGAATTCCTGTTCCCGTGGGAATGTTCCCCTTCTCTGGCCACAAGAACTCCTTCTTTGGTGATCTGCATTCTTTGGGTAAGGATGCCTTCCGCTTCTTCACCGAGACCAAGGTGGTCACCACCCGCTGGTTTGACGAAGAAGAGCAGAAAACCAAGAACGTCTCCACTTGGGACGGCACTATCTAAGTCTTGTAAGCCTATATCAATTGGGACAGGAGGTTGATAGTGGAAGCTGGATGTTCTCAGCTTTCGCGAATTTTATGAGTATACATACAAACAAAGTTGCGGTCATAACAGGGGCAGGTGCCGGAATTGGTCGCGCTATTGCGTTGCAGCTGGCCAAAGACGGATTCGACCTGGCGGTCAACGATATTCGGTCCGAGCAAATCCAAAAGGTTGCCCAAGAGGTGAAAGAGCTGGGGGTACGATGCCTGCCTGTGGTGGCTGATGTCACCAACGAGGAGCAGGTAGCCAAAATGATGGAGGACACCTTTAAAACATACGGCAGAATTGATGTTTTGGTCAACAATGCCGGAGTTTGCCCCATCCGAGGCCTGTTTGACATCAAACCTCAGGATATGCTCAACACCTTCCACATCAATGTAGTTTCCATGTTAATCTGCGTCAAAGCAGCGGCAAAGTACATGATGAAGCAGGGAAAAGGCAAGATCATCAATGCGGCCAGCCAGTCTTCCTACCGTCAAGTGGAGGAGCTGATGGAGTATGGTGCCACCAAGTGGGCCATCCGTGGATTTACAAGGTCGTTGGCCCTTTACTTTGGCAAACATAACATCACGGTGAACGCCTATTGCCCCGGAACCGTTGCATCCGAAATGCAGGACAGCATTATGCAAAAGGTCAGCGATATGCGCGGCATCACCATGGAGGAATACAAAGAGGCGGCGACCAAGGCCATTCCTCTGGGTAGGTTTCAACCGGCTGAGGATATTGCCAAGCTAGTATCCTTTTTGGCATCGGATGCCGCAGACAACATAACCGGTCAAAACATTCTGCTCAACGGCGGCCAGGTGATGTGCTGAGGTGTTGGAACCCTCTACCATAGTGGGATAAACTCTCTGCCGCATTAACTTCTGTTTGCCTACTCCGGCAAGTTGTATTATGCTAGGAAAGGCAACACAGCTACGCTGTGATCAAGCAGCAAAGCGGCACAACCGCACTTTCCCCCCAGGTTCTTCTTGATATGATTTTAGGAGGGTATTTTGTGAACTATTTAAGCTTGTTTGGCATTATTGCCGCCTTGGCATTGCTGGTTGTCATGATGATGAGGGGCGCAAACATATATCTGACAGCCATTCTTGCGGCTTTGGTTGTAGCGTATACCAGCGGAATCGGCTTTGATCCGGGTCTGACGGAATACTACTTGGACGGTTTTTTAAGATACTTTAAATCCTACTTTTTCCTGTTTCTCAGTGGCGGCGTCTTTGGCGCCATGATGCGGGTGACCAACGCAGCTTCTGCGGTTTCCAGATTGCTGGTGTCAAAGATACCTAAAAAGTGGATTGTTGCGGCCATTCCTGTCACCTGCTTTATTCTGTGCATTGGCGGCGTCAGTGTGTGGATTGCAGCCTTTGCCATTCTGCCCATCGCCCTTGGAATCTTCCGGGAGATGGATTGGCCCAGGCGCTTTGTTCCCGCTGCCCTGATTGTGGGAGTAGCCACTGCCGGTCAGGTGGTCCCTGGTTCCCCTGCTTCCCAGAACCTGATTCCCTACTGGGGACTGGTGGAGTTGGGTGAGACCTCAGTTTCCCCCTCGTCGGGCCTTGTCGTCGGCTGGTTTGTCCTAACTCTGGTTCTGATCGGTTGCATCATCTGGCTGAATCTTATGATCAAAAAGGCCCAGGCCAATGGCGAACACTTTGTGGCAAAGCCTCAGGACACCTTTGTCAATGACGACGAGGTGGAGAATCTGCCCAACGGATGGGTTGCCCTGATTCCCATGGTGGTTATTGTGATTCTCATCAACCTGAGAATCGGCGGCCAGCAGGTGTTCCGCGCGGAATACGCCATCCTGCTTTCCGCACTGGTTTGCCCCATCATCATGTGGAAGCAGATCAAGGACAAAAAGGAGATCTTTACCTCCATCGGGCATGCGTGCGGAAATACCATCACCGTCATCAGCGGAATGTGCGCCGTCATCGGGTTTGGGTCGGTTGCCCAAGCGGCTCCCGCCTTCCAGTCCATGATCAATGCCGTGCTAAACATGCCCGGACCTCCTGTTCTCAGTGCCTTTGTCTCCACCACCGTCATCTGCGGGTTGGCAGGTTCTGCCTCCGGCGGTCTTGGTATTACGGTTCCCATGTTGGCCCCCAGCTATCTGGCCCTTGGTGTCCCCGCCAGGACTCTGCACCGGGTGATGTCCATTGCCTCCATCGGATTGGACTCCCTGCCCCATAACGGTGCAATTGTCGGGCTGATGAACGGCGTTTGTGATGAAACTCACGAAACTGCCTATATGCCGATCTTCAAGCTGACCGTTGTCGCCACCCTGGCCGGAGGTTTGCTGGCTGTCATACTCTTTACCCTGTTCCCCAACTTGCCCTAAGCAATCATAGATCGAGCAACACAACAGGCGGGATGCATTGGCGTTCCGTCTGTTGTGTATTGTGGTCCTCTCCTATCATTGACTGGCCGCCGGTTTCTGTGTTAACATGCAATGGATCGGTAGGGTCGAGACTAGAAGGGCAGGGGGACTCTGCCGGGAAGAAGCTTGCGCCAAATCCGACAGAATGGGAGGATGTTATGATGGAAGAGATGATCCTAAAGCCCATTGGGAGAATTGAGACTCCCTTTCAGACCCCCGGGGACCTGCGGGTTCCTCCTTACCACCCACAATCCCCCTATCGGAACCCCAATGTCAAGGGAACAGTGCATATTTTTGAGGAGTTTCGGGAGGGAATCGCAGGCATTCAGCCCGGCTCCCGCGCCCTGCTGATTTTTCACTTTAACCAGTCCAAGGGATATCGCCTGACCACCTCTTCCCCCCGGTTTGAAGGAGAGGTAGGGGTCTTTTCCACCCGGAGCCCCCATCGTCCCAACTACATAGGCGTTACCGTGGTGCGGTTTTTGGAGGTAGACGGCTGCAGGCTTACCTTTCGGGGAGTGGACATGCTGAACGGAACCCCCCTGCTGGATATTAAGCCCTATTCGGATGAGACAGTGCCGATTTAGATAGAACTCAAAATCAGCAGGTTTGCCCTTTGTGGATCAAAGTGGGAGCACTTTTGGGCTTTCCACACCACGATTCACTTTACATAGTTAAAAGTCACGCTCCTATCAGGAGCGTGACTTTTTTGTATACGCTTGGACAAAATGGATATGTAAAGTGATACCTATAACCATTACAATCGTGGCGGATCCTGCCGGCCAAACCTGCTAAAACCCGACAATTTCCTGGGATTCCTTCCGTTTTTGACGCAGCTGAGCCGCCGGAAACTGATGGGCGTTGGCAATAAGGACGCTGCAAACCCGGGAGATCATTTTAGCGTAATCTTCAATCAGTTCATCCCGCATACTCATCACCGTTCCGGAGATACTAATGGCACCGGTGGGATACCCCACGCTGTCCCGAATGGGCATGGCGACACACTTTACTCCTAAAGTTTCCTCCTCCAGATCCAGAGCGTAGCCCCGCTTGCGGGTAAGAGCCAGCTCCTCCTCCAGATGCTCTCGGGTGCTAATGGTGTTTTGGGTAATTTTGGGAAGCCCCCACTGGCGAATCACTTCCTCCAATTCCTCTTCGGGCAGGTAGGCCATCATGGCCTTGCCGCATCCGGTGCAGTGAAGAGGCAGCAGCTTTCCCGCCACCGAATAGTTCCCAATGCGGATGCTGGGATAAACGCCCTCCATATACAACACCTGCCCGTTGACATGACTGGTCAGGTAGATGTTTTCCCCGGTTTTTACCTGCAGCTCTTCCAAAAAAGGAGTGGCATACTGGATGATGGGCATGGAAGCCCGCAGATTGTAGCTCAACCCCATCACCTTGTATCCCAGTTGATAGGTTTGAGAGTTGGCCAGGTGGAGCAAATAGCCGTTTGCTTCTAGGGTGCGTATCAAGTTCAGGGCGGTACTTTTGGGCAGACCCAGCTGGCGGCTGATCTGGGAAAGGGTCAGCTCCCGTTGCGTTACCGTAAAACACTCCAAAATACTCAAAGCTTTGTTAACAGAACTTACGAGCTTTTCTCCGGCCGGAACAGCCGATTTTTTTGTCGACATTTTTTTCATACTCAATTCGCCAAAACCTTTCAAATATTTGGTGGAACTCCTGGATGCTGTTCAACCATGCAGAACAAAGTTCCTATACTATACATATAACTCATCTTTTGAGATTGTCAAGGAAAAAAATCATTACAAAATTTGTTTACTTTGCTATTTGAAAAACGTTGACAAGGCCCGTTTTTTACGTTACCATATAGCCGAGAACAAAAATTGAATGATGTTCAGCACTACTGAACGATACATCAATAAACTGGCTTATTGCTGAAACATAAGGGCCAGGAAAAATAGAAGAGGGGCAAATGAATCATGAAAAAGCTGTTCGGAGTCATTACAGCTATGACCACGCCGTTTGAAGACAGCGGCGCGATTGACTATAGCGCATTGGAAAAACAGACCGACTTC
>JAHDPQ010000069.1 GCA_018434245.1 Oscillospiraceae bacterium | reverse complement strand
TCGGCACTGGGTGGGCTAACTCCGGCACAGGTGGCTGGGCTTAAGCTTACCAAAAAACAAAAACGGGAGTATTTGCTCGTAGCTTGATGATATTCTATGATTGAGTGGGCTAATTTTTCATTTTAACTTTACAGTGCCTTTAATTTAGACTATCTATTCTTTTACATAGGTATAAATGTCCGTGTCAGTAGGCTTGTGAGTCAATATACCTGTTTCAGTGTCAATGCTGTATTTGCCGAGACTTATACCGCCACCCATGCTGACGCTGATGTTGGTCAGATCGTCGGCGGAATAGAACAGGTCGCATATATGGGAGCCGGAGGCTTCATATGTCATCTGTATGCCAGTTGTACTGAGTACCTCCATAGTGAACGGGCCGTCATACGGGTCTTGGTTTATCCATGTGCCGTCATACAATTCCTTCAGTTTTTCCAACTCTGCGTCAACGGACTGCTTTTCGCCAGATTCTACCGATGCGGAGCTTTCGGACGAAGCCTTGCTGCCGCCCCCGCCGCAAGCGGCGAGGGAAAGCACGAGTGCCAACAACGTAAGCATTGCCAATACTTTTTTCATGATATTACCTCAACTATTTATCCTTGCGGTGCAAAAAATCATCAGTATTTCCTGTGACATTCTTTTCAAAGCCGACTTCGCCGAGCTTCCCGGCGGTTTCCGCCGCCTTGTTTAATGCGTCGGTGCCGCCTACCATATCGCCGTAGGCATCGCCGACTGCGCCGCTGGCAGCATTGAGCGTTCCTTTTACCGCGCCCGCGGCCAGCGCCTCGGTCAAATCGCTGCCGTCGTTGACAGCCTCCGCAACCTCGCCTGCAACCGTACCGCCAAAGGCTGTAGCCGCCTTGCCGATACCCGCATCCATAACGGTGGTTGCGGCTTCGGTGCCGCCCTTAATGACACCCTCTGTAAAGGAGCCCCAGCTTGCGCCCTTTTCCGCCATGGTTGAAACGGTGTTTTTGATTCCCTTATAGGTGGCGGACACAGTCTTTCCGCCTGGAACTACCGCTTCGCCTGCCGCCATCGTGTAATCGGCAATATCCACGGTAGCTTCGAGAATATCGACAGCTGTATCCCGCCGCTGGGCGTAATCGTGCATCTTCTGCCGGTACTCCTCGTCTCTTTCCAGGCGGCGCTCAAGCTCAACCCTGACTTCCTTTTCGCTGGCGCCGCTCATGCCCAGGTCGGTGGCGATGCGCTCTATCTTCTCCTTGCGGCTTCGCTCCTCACGCTCGCGCTGCAAGTCCTCCTCAAGCTGTCGGCTCTCCTCGCTACGCTCTTGGTTGCGCTGGGAATCCTCGCTGACATTTTGCCTGAACTGCGCTTCGTCCTGCCCGATGGTGCCGGCATTGTCCGCGCGGTGCTCAAGCTGTTCGGAAAGCTCCTCGGGGGTATAGGTTGCGCCGCTGACAGGGTCGGTATAGGTACCGTCGCCGTTTTGGACAAAGGTGCGCCTCTGACCGTTTACAGGGTCGGTGGTTTCAATGTCTCCGTCGCCGTCAAAGTGCAGCCATCGGCTCAGACCGCTGCCCGCAGGAGCGAGAGTGGGCGCGCCGCCTGTCCCCGCAGGAACAGTCGGGATGAAGCCGCCCGTGTTCCCGAACAGAATGGACAGCAAAATCCCAAGGATGCTGATTGCAAGAGTTGTTAATGGATCGGCATGGTCGTTATCACCGTCTTCCCTGTCGGAGCGAGTATCCACCAATCCGGACGCCCCTGCGGATGCACTGTCAATTTTGCCGAGCTTCACCTGCTCCACCTGGAAAAATACTGTAGCAGTTGCTTGGCTCAAACTATCTCTTGAAATTTCATCGGGGTTTTCCCAGTGCCATTCCTCAAATATGCCATCGGGAGTCGTCATTGTATCAACCCAAAGTTTTAGAATACCCGTGTCATCTACGAACCACCTGATTCCTTCATTTTCCTTATTATCTTCAAAAGTGTACTGGAACGTATAAGTACCATTCCTGTTTTTCTCTGGCTTAGGATACCGCTGGGATGCGCTTGAAGTAGCTGTGCCGGATGATTTATAGTCCAGCTTTACAGATTTTCCCGTCCAATCATTATCCACTATATGGAAATAAATATCATTAAAAGCGATGTCAACATTGGCTTGCCATTGAAAGTTGTAAGCACCATCATGGTTGCCCTCTGTCCCGGAGTTTCCTGTCTCATACACAATTGTATAGCTATTTTTTTCATTGCACTTGATTACCAAGGACTCTCCTTGATATACCATGTAGTCCGCCAAGGGGCTGAGATCACCTGAATTTCCATGAGCAAGCCGTATGGCACTGGTTTCAATATATAGTGGCTTCAGCACCAGTTCCACCGGCAGGAGGTCTTTAGCGAAAATGGCATCTCTAATATCACTCTGAGCCGTCAACTGATAACCGGCAAACTGCGCCAAATCGTAATACTCAACGGGGTCAACATAATCGCCCGCCTTTGGGTTGGCCGCATAGGCCGTCGTGGAAAAAGCCGTCACAAAGCATACAACCGCAATCAAAACCGCAATGAATCTCATTTTTATCCTCTTCATGCCGCAGCCACCTCCTTTTTGCCTTTTGAGACAATGACGAATATCAAAGCAGCAATTAGCAGCACCGTTCCCAGCCACGCACACCAGCGCAGACCCATAGCCGATAGAGCCACGCCAAGGGCAAAGCCCAGCGTCATGCCGCTTATACAGCGCGTGACTCCTATGTAGGACGGCGTTCTGCCCTTGGAAAGACTGCTTGCAGCCGAAAAAGCAAGCCCCCATAAAAACCCGCCCTGCTTACCGATGCCCTGCAGCAGCATTATAAAGGCGATAATGCCCACCATGCTGTTTTGCAGTGACTGGGTGCTATTCATGAAAGCGTAAAGGAGCAAAGAAGCGCCTACTCCGCCCAAAAGCGGGGCAACAGCAGTTATGCTCTTAACTGCAATCCCACTGAAAAAGCCCTTGATACCGCCGCCTATCCCCGAAAACGGCGCTTTTTTCTGGAACAGCGGCACAATGGCGGCGTTCAGAAAAGCGGCGACCGCCACCTTGCCTAAAATTCCGCCAACAGCGCCGAATACGCCGCCGAACATTCCTCCCTGTGCGAAGGTAAGGAAGCTGAGAATGCGTACCGGAAGCGGATTGATTCCGAAAGAACCCAGCAGCGCAAGGACCAGCCAGACAAGCCCCAACAGTGCGGTAGGGAGCATCTGTTTGGGATTTTTCAGCACCGTCAACGACTGGCGGATATATGCGATGATGAATTTTCCCGCACCCATCGGACTGTGCTGTGGAGCATCATCCGAAGCCCGGTTTATCGGCGGATTCTTCTTTGTACTGTTCATTGTTTTCTGAATTTCTTGTTCGGATTTTGCGGCCTCCGGTGTCCCCGTACTTACTTGTGTAGATTCGTTGTTTTGAAAAGCATTGGCTCCGCACTTTGCACAGAATTTCGCACCCTCATTCAGAGCCGTGCCGCAGCTTGTGCAGAATTTACCCATAATACTCACTCCTTCTTTCATTAATCACTCGCTTTTGCTGTGTTACCATCCGGTGATGTCTGCCATTACGCCAGTTTCATGCCACAGCTTTTGTGCGGCATCCATTACCGCCTGCTTTTGAGTCATTCCGTGCAGCAAATCTACCCGCATGGTCTGAGCCGCGTCGCCAAAGATTAGGTACATCCGCTCCTGATCAATTTGAACGGCGCTCAGACGCACGCCATGTACCCCGTCGAGACCCCACCGGTAAATTTCGCTGCCGATGAGGATGCCAAAGGTAGATACTACGGTTTCCTCGGTGTCTTTTTTCATTTGGCGGCCCGGCATGGAGATGAGAGCAGATGGCACCGCAAGAATGCGATTATCCCAAATGAGTGTTGCGTCATAGAGCAGACGGCTCTGCCTCACCAATAACACGAGAGAGATAAGGCTGATCGCTCCAAATGCGAAAACCGCTTCTAACATGAATGCCATGCCGAGCCACACCGCCAAACAGATACTGGCTGCGAACATTAAGGCATATCCATTGCGTCGTTTGCGGATTGATTTCATTTGCACCAACCCTCCTCCAGTATTCATTTTAGGGAAGGATGCCTCAAAAAGCATCGTTCGAAAGGATGATTTTGCAGAAAAAAGCCTCTCACCCAAAAGGGTGAGAGGCCGGTTAAACCCAGTATTTATGCGGTTTTATGGTTCATCCAACCGTTTGGTTTTTCAGCAGGGTGCTGATGAGCTCCGCACGGCTTGAAACATCATATTTTGAAAAAATACTTCTTGCGTGTGTTTTAACGGTATTCTCACTGATAAACAAAGCCCCGGCAATCTCACGGTTGGATTTGCCGGAAAGGATCATCTGCAATACCTCCTGCTCCCGGACGGTCAGCGGATCAAGGGTTTTAATTTGACGAACAATATCCGTTTGCTGTGACTGGCTCATATTGTCATAAGCGGCAAGGTAAGCATGGCTTTTCAGCAATAGAACAAGCTGGTGGTTCAGCGGCGGCAGCATAACCAGTGTAACGCAAACCACAGTAAGGGCAATCACCGCCACCTCCGCACCGGCAAGCCCAATAGATGTTACGGTCATTCCCAAAACGCCTCCGCAAAGGACGCCGAATACATTGGCGGAAAGCCCAATACCAAAGGTTTGTGACGGGTTATCGCTATAATCCAGCATTTCTCCGAGGATGCTCCACCAAAACAGGTCAAAAATACCGCAGGCGCCGAGCATCAGCGTATCCACAATCAGATAGTCGGAGGTGTTTCGCTCTAACAGCATAAAGCTGATGAACGCTCCCATAATCATTGCCATTCCGATATACAAGATTCTGGAACGCTTTGCTTTCATAGGCAAGTTGCGCATAATAGCAAGCGCCACGATATAAGGCGCGGCCCAATACCAGCTTGCCAGCCCCGTCAGATGCTCGAAAGCGGGGTTGATGACCTGATACATCAGTCCGGAATTAATGGTAATGATAAAGACAAAAAGACACAGCAACATTAGCGGTTTTTTAGTGCCGCCATGCGTCTTATTTTTAATCTGCTCCTCCTGCTCCAACGGTAGCATCCAAATGAAAACCATACCGATTACAAGACAAAGCGCAGAGAGGCCAAGGCCGATAAAGTTTGACCTGTTTATGGCCACCACGTTGACTGCAATCATCAGCAAATTAGAATAAATCAGAACGTCGGCACAGGATTTCATGCGCTCGTTCTTGGGCGTAAAGGTCCTGAGAAAAAATCCCCATGCCGCCACCGCGCAGCCGCTAAAGTATCCGCTGACAATCAGTCCGCCCATCCATAGAGCGGGGAGAGGAAAAAAGAAGGGGACAGTGGCGGCTAAGCATAAACCCATGCCGCCGAGCATCATGCTTTTGGCGGCCGCCTGTGACTTGACAAACAGGCCGCAGGTAAAAAGCCCCACGAAATGCGCGATAATTGCAGTCAGTATGTAATGGCCGGCGTCTGTTCCACGCAGATCCAACAGACTATACAGCACCTGTCCCTCAAACTGGAAGGACAGAATATAGGCAAAGAGAAATGAAAATCCGGCAACAGAAAGCCTGCGGGCATTGAAAGATTTAAGTCCGTTCATTTGATAACCTCCCGCTCATCGGAGGCTCCGCCTTTTTTAACCCATTCGTCTATATCAGCGGTTTTGAAACGCCAGAGTTTCCCTACCTTGGATGCAGGCATACCACGCTGATCAATCCATCGCATAATGGTATGGCGCTTTACGCCAAGATAGTCGCAGACTTCTTGCAGGGATATCCATCTGTTTTGAATGTTGTTTTCTGGCACGGCAAGCACCTCGCTTTCTTTCACAGGCATATGACTAATCATGTGATAATGATACTCCATACAAGGCATAAAAGCAATCTATATTGTAGCTTTATGTAGTATTTGGTTGTTTAGTGAATAGAATTCCTCAATAATTGCCTTAAAAACTTTGGTAAATTATTATTCCATTTTAATTTTCTCCAGCATTTCTTCGCCCGTAATTTTTCCGTCAAGGTAATCACTGCGAGCCTGCCGCGCCAGCTTTGCCCATTGGGCATACTCTTCCGAGGACATGTCCTTGCCGCTAAACTCTTCCGGCAATTTACCGTCCGCACGGTAACGGCGTGAGTACACCTTGTTGTATTCAGTCAGGAAAGCCAGCAAATAATCGTTTCCCTGCATGCCCTGGTCATAAAACAGCTTTGCTCCAACCTGCTTGCAGGTGCGATTGCCTTTATAAGGTCGGTCGCAAAAATCACGCTTACGTTTGTCGGTCAACACAAAATAGCGGCTGCACAGTTTGCAACGCTTAACGAACCGTGCGTTTTTCAGCATCTCGGTAAACTCAAAATAGAGAATCTCATCTAAATATTCGAACAGATAGTATGGCATCAGACTGACACCCTCGCCATCTTGGTGCATGATTTCCAAAAGCTCGTCTGTTTCCCGTAGATTCCAATCATGGATATCCTTAAGCGTATCCATATCCACCTTGCCATTTTTCTTCGGCAGCAGCTCGTATTTTATTTTCACAGCAGCCTCGGCAAAGCCAGGGTACTCCGATACAAACTCACAAAGCCGCTGGGACATTTCCTTGTCCGAGTGGCTTTCTCTATCTAAGCAAGTGGTGACCGCTTTCGTGCATACCTCCTGTAGTTCTAAAATGTGTTCCAATTCCTCTATACAGGTTGTAAGAGGTCTAAGCAAGGCAGCCTCAAATTCGTCTTTGGCATAGATGGGTTCTTTCAAAATGTTGTTCAGCAAGCCCACCAAGAAGAAATAGACATAGCGGTGCTTGCCCGCAATAGTTTCGGCAACATCAAATATTTTGTTCCTGATTGTCTGGTAATTTTCCATAGTGAGCGGAATGGATTTCGTTTCGGTGAGCAGTGTTGTGTATTCCTCGAAATCCATTTCCACAAATTCAATCAGTCCATTCCCAATGAACTTTTGCGCGTACTGCGTCACTTTGTCCGGATAGGCATAAGCCATGGAATAAATCAGCTTATCATTTCCCTCAAAAACTTTGATCAGCGGGTACTGTTCCATAGGCACTCCTCTCGCAAATAATCGATTTTCTGCAAAACGGCATTTCTGCGATTCGCTGTGTATTTCTGTTTCTGGATATAAGACAATGGTATCACAAGGAATAGAAGTTTTCAACATTCAATTTATTGCACTTTTCAAAGCGAATTGAATTAAGAGGAGGAATTACAAATGTCAAGAAAGTTAAAAACCATGGATGCGGAAACCTTGATGACCACACCTATGGTGCCGCTGAAATTCATTGTCAGCAGTCTGCTGCCCGAAGGACTGCATGTGCTGGCAGGCTCACCAAAAATCGGCAAGAGCTGGCTGGCACTGTGGATCTGCTTACAGGTGGCAAAGGGTGAAAAGATATGGGAATTCGAAACGCTACGAAGCGAAGTCCTGTATCTATGTTTAGAAGATAGTTTTGCAAGAATCCAAAGCAGGCTGTTTGAACTTACAGATGAAGCCCCGTCGACACTGCACTTTGCGATTATGAGCGATGCCATCGGTCATGGTCTGGAAAACCAAATTGAAAGCTTTATCAAAGAGCACCCTGGCACAGGACTGATTGTGATTGATACCCTGCAAAAGGTTCGCAAAACTGTGTCGGCAAATGTGAATCCTTATGCCGCCGACTATGATGACATCAATGCACTGAAGCAAATTTCGGACCGTCACCATCTTGCTATCTTGCTCGTACATCATCTTAGAAAAACAGGCGATGCTGATCCGCTCAATATGATTTCGGGCACCAGCGGTATTGCTGGTGGTGCTGATACAAACTTTGTACTGCAAAAAGACAAGCGAACGGAAAATACCGCAACGCTCATCTGCACCGGTAGAGATATCGAGGGACGGGAATTGTTCTTGGAGTTCAACAAGAACAAATTTTTATGGGAGCTACTGGAACCGATTGAAATGGAGCAGCTGATTATACCGGATGAAATTTTTCTTCTCTGTGATTTTATAAAATCGGCAGGCAGCTTCACCGGGACGGCAACCGAGCTGATAGAAAACTTGAATCTGGATTGCAGCCCCGCAATTCTGAAGAAGAGAATCATTAAGCACATGGAGTATCTGGGTAGAAATAGAATTCATTATTCCGAGAACAGGACTTTTGAGCGACGAGAGTTCACTCTCTGCTATGACGGCAATGACGATATGACGGTAGCATCACGCCCCCCAAATTTACCGTCTTTGCCGTCAGCACCGTCACAGAACAGTGATCTCGCCGCCGTTGCCCCCTATTCGCCCCTGTGTGGCGAGATTGGCGGTGGAATGGCATAACTCCACCTAACCCGAGTAAACCAGCAAATTGAGCCACTGTTGCGGACAACTTCGGATTGCACTTGTTTTCGATAAAACGTAGGAGCTTCGGTTGCGATTTCTCACCCGTTGGGTGAGGCGAGCAGAGCGTCGGGCTATACGCCCGACACAGCTCGCTCGGGGCAGAAGCCCCAGGCCCCACTTTATAGAGCGCCGTTGGCGCAATCAGAATCGAAAGGAGAACCGACAATGAAAAAGAAACCCTTTGCCTTTCGCATCAGCGAAAGCACCTATCAAACCCTGAAACGAAAAGCCAATCGTGGCAGGGTTACCATGACGGAATTTTTAGAACGAGCCATAACCGATAAGGAAATCGTTTTAGTAGACGGCATTCAGGAGCTTATCAGCGAGATGAAAGCTATCGGCAGAAATCTTAATCAGCTTACCACTCTTGCCAATATGGGAAAAGTGGATGCTGTTTATCTTGCAGACACCAAGGCGCAGCTAAGCGACATCTATGAAAAGCTGTCTGCTCTTTGCGAGGTGAATCGGTAATGGCAACGGTTAACTTCATCCCCTGTAAAAAGCAAAATGCCTTCTCCATGCGAAATGAAATTGAATATATTTTGCAGGATTTCAAGGTGTGCATCGAACCGGAGAAATTCAATTGTGACCACACCGTCAACTACCAAACCTATTCCGAGGATGCGGATAAGATCGGCTGTATCCGCTTAATCTCCGGAAAGGACTGCTGTCCCGAAACAGCCTTTCAAGAATTCATGGCAACCAAAAACAGCTTTAAAAAAGCTGACCAAACCATGTTTTATCACTACGACCAAGCCTTTAAGGACGGCGAAACCATTTCACCCAAAACCGCACATGAGATTGCTGTTAAATTTGCGGAGGATAATTACCCCGATTTTGAAGTGATTATCGCCACTCACGTAGATAATGAGCATCTGCACTCCCACTTTATTATTAATTCAGTCAGCTTTAAAACCGGAAAGAAATTGCACCAAGGCCCAAAAACACTACTGAAGCTTCGGGCATACTCCGACCGCATTTGTCAGCAATATGGACTCACTACCCTTGCTCCATACTCAGGCGGTAAATCGAAAAGCCTTGCTTCTCGGGAATACCGTGCCGCCGCCAAGGGGCAGAGTTGGAAATTTTCCTTGATGAACGCAATTGATTTTGCTATGAAAACCAGCGGCACAAAAGCAGATTTTATCAAGAATATGGAGCGAAAAGGCTACGCGGTAAAATGGACAGAGAACAGAAAATATATCACCTATACCTGCCCAAACACCATGTCCTGCCGGGATATCAAGCTCCATGACAACCGCTATTTAAAGGAGATGATGGAGCGTGAATTTGAGCTTAGAAGAATTGAAGCAGCGGAACGTAGGCTCGCAGCCAGTCGAACCGATTCTCCAGCAGCCATTGCAGAACAGCCCGTCTTGTCCTCTGACACAGGAGAAGCTGGACAACCTGTTCTACAATCAAGGGCTGATTTGGGATGGAATCGAGAACTTGGAGAAACAGCAAAAAACCTTACAACAGCAGCTCTACAGCATCAAAACTAAACTGAACAGTCTACCCTCGCAGGCACGGCTGGAGCAAATCAGCAAGAGTTTGTTGCAGATACAGCAGGTGGTGTCACCGGCTGGGAATCAGAAAGAGAAATCTTTTTCTCTGCCGAAGCCGCGCCTACCGCACCTGACATGGACGCCACTATGGATCATCATTCCCTTGACCTTGTTGGCATTGGCGGCAGTGTGGTTCAGCTGGGACGCTCTTTGGAACGGCTGGATAACCCTGTTCCCCTAAAGGATGCCACCACAAAACCGCAGCAGCATACCGGTAAAAAGAGAAAGTTAGCGGTCGGTCAAAAGGAAGATGACCACAGCGGACACGATTTTGAAATGCAGATGTAAAGGAGAAGCGATATGACAAACGAGAAATTAGCAGCACAGCATTATCTGAAAACCAATATCCTCGGCGCTTACGAAACCGCCGATATCATTTGGCAAAGCGACAGCGAGGGCACCTCTCACCGTACCTTTGCAGACAGCTTTGTTTACACAGACGAATCCTCCCATACCATTGAACGGGATATGGTGGTGGAGGACAGGGTGTTCCGGGTGCATTCCGTGTTCCCCGTAAAAAGCGCCTCTACTCCTACAGAAAAGATACTTTCGGTGATTGAAAACGACCTCGAAAAAGCGCTTAAAAATGTTTGATTCCAGTAGACTTGTGGAACCTGTTGCGGTATGCTTGGGTTACCGTATTCAGTTTGCCACAACAAGAAGGAGGATTTTAACGATGGCAAACAACGAAAAATACACGATACTGTATGGCAGACTGAGCCAAGAGGATGACCGGGAGGGCGAGAGCAACAGCATCCAAAATCAGCGGTTGATTCTTACCAAGTACGCAGAGGAAAAGGGCTTTGGCAATATTCGGTTTCTGTTCGATGACGGGTTCAGTGGAACAAACTTCAACCGCCCTTCGTGGAATGAGATCATGGAGCTGATTGAAAGTGGACAGGTGGAAACCCTGATTGTCAAAGACATGAGCCGCCTCGGTAGGGATTATCTGCAAACAGGATTTCTCATGGAGCACACCTTTCCCAACCACAATGTCCGGTTTATTGCAATCAATGATGCGGTAGACACGCTCTACGGCGATAACGACTTTGCTCCGTTCCGGAACTTATTCAACGATTTTTACGCAAAGGACTGCAGTAAAAAGATTCGGTCGGTGAAGAAAGCACAAGCTGAGCGTGGGGAACGAGTTGGAACAAGACCACCCTATGGGTACAAAAAAGACGAGAGCAATCCCAAAAAGATCGTCCCCGATCCAGAAGCCGCCCAAGTGGTCAAGCACATTTTCAAGCTGTGTGCCGAGGGTAGGGGCCCCAAGCAAATCGCAAGACAGCTCACGGAAGAACAGGCGGTAAATCCAAGTAACTACTATTTTAATCAAACCGGAGTGGCATTGACGAATTTGGATACCACCAGACCGTACCGGTGGATAGGCAGCTCCATCGTCAATATTTTGAACGATGAAACCTATCTCGGACACACGGTCAGCATGAAGCACACCACCGCATCCTACAAAAACAAAAAGCAGATCATCCGCCCGGAATCTGAATGGCTAAGGTTCGAAAACACCCATGAAGCAATTATTACTCAGGATGTTTGGGACATTGCTCACGAGGTGCGAATGCACAAAAAGCGTCCGAGAAAAAACATGGAGAATCCCAATCCGTACTCGGGACTTGTCATCTGTGCCGATTGTGGAAAGCCTTTGGTACTACACCGTGCTCACACCATGGACGAGAGCAAAAACAATTTCGCCTGCTCCACCTATAAGAAGTATGGCAAGGAAACCTGCTCCGCTCATTACATCCGGGAAAGCCAGCTTGCGGCGGTGATTTTGGATGACCTGAAGCGTGTCACTCACTTTGCAAGGCAAGACGAAATGCTGTTTGCAGAGTGCATCAACCGCAAAAACACGGCTGATACGAGAAAAGAAATCACTGCGCTGCAAAAGGAACTGGAGACTATGCGAAAAAGGGATTTGGAGCTTACCGCACTTTTCAAACGGCTCTATGAGGACAATGTGCTGGGACGTATACCGGATGAGCACTACCGAACCTTGTCCGATGAGTACACCGCAGAACAGAAAGTCTTACGCGAACGCATACCAAAATCCGAAACCAGAATGGAAAAGCTCAAAAATTCCCTCACCAACGTGGACAGGTTTATTGAAAAGGCGAAAAAGTACACCGACCTTACCGAGCTGACACCGGAATTGATTCGGATGTTTATTGCAAAAGTTGTGGTGGGTGAAAAGGCTGAGAAATACTCCCGTACCGCTCCGCAGGATATTTGGATTCACTATCGTGACATTGGGATGCTGAACGATGTCAAAGAGGAATTTGACATTCCCTCTATGGAAGAATTCTACGGAACTGATGATGAAATAATGTTAGATGACGAGCTGCCAGCCGCAATTTAAAGCATAGCAAAAGGCGGACAGCCGAAACTGTCCGCCTTATACCCCGCATTTTAGGTGGTTCACAAAGTATCTTTATGAACACTCGCCTAAAGCCTGAGGACTGTTTTTTGCAGTTTATGAATACTTTCCGGTTCCGGTCAAGACTGGATGATCCCGCCGCCGCAGAGAATATTCCCCCGGTAAAAGACGGCACTCTGCCCGGGAGTTACCGCCCGATGAGGCTCGTTGAGTTCTACCCGGGCTCCGGTTTCTGTGGGGATCACCAGTGCCTCTACCGGCCGGGCGCTGTACCGCAGCTTGACCTCAAATTCCTCCGGCTGGTCCAAGGCCTGCCGGTCCAGCCAGTTGAGCTGTGCCACCTGCAGGGAGGAGCGAAAGAGGGAGGTGTTCTCCGCCAGCACCACATCCCCTGTCCCGGCGCAGATTTCCTTGACGAACATGGGCGTTCCGAAGCTGATGCCAAGGCCCTTGCGCTGGCCTACGGTGTAGTGCCATAGCCCCCGGTGATCTCCCAGCAGGTTACCCTGCTCATCCACAAAGCGGCCGGGAGGGTTCTCCCCGGGGCGCAGGCGTTCCAGCAGGGCGGCGTAGTCACCGTCGGGGACAAAGCAGATGTCCTGACTATCTGCTTTTTGGGCCACGGTCAGCCCCGCCTGCGCTGCCAAGGCCCGAATTTCCTGCTTGGATTGATCCCCCAAAGGCAGGTAGAGCCGCTCCAGAATCGGGCGGGGCAAATCCCACAGGACGTAGCTCTGCTCTTTGCTCAAATCCGTTCCCTTGGCAAGGAAGGTACCCTTTCGGGTCCGCAGAATCTGGGCGTAGTGGCCGGTGGCGATGCCGGCATCCAGCTTTTGGGCTTCCTCCCACAGGGCGGCAAACTTGATGCGGCGGTTGCAGCGCACACAGGGATTGGGGGTGCGGCCTGCGGTGTACTCGTCGGCAAAAGGCTCCACTACTTCCCGCAAAAACCGCTCCCGCAGGTCCAGAGTCCGATGCTCGATCCCCAGAGTTTGGCAGACGGCAGCGGCTTCCCGAGCGGTTTCCTCTCCCCCCCAAAGCCACAGAGTTACCCCGATCGGCTCCAGCCCCTGCCGCTGCAGCAGCAGAGCGGTGACGGTGCTGTCCACCCCTCCGCTCATTCCCACCACGATCTGTTTGACTTCCTTCATCGGACTGTACCGCCCCTTTCTATTCTGTTCAGACTCTATCACATCCCACCCGGAAATTCAACCATGGGATTTCTCCACCTTTTTCACCTTCCCGCGGCGAAGCGCTGGGGACTAAGGCCCGCCCTCACCGGAAGCCGGGAACTCCGCTCCCGGTGGCTCCAGCCATAAAGAAACGGCCCACAAGTAGGGGGCCGTTTCTTTATAGCTGGAAGAGAAGCCGCGGCTTTTGCCACGGCGGCGGGCGGGCCGCCTGTCAGGCCTGGGGCGGCGGGGCCGCCGGCATAGCGGTGGAAAACTCAATGCCTGCTTGGTCAAAGGCATGCTTGATCTGACGACGCACCTCGCTGCAGGCGGCAAAACTCAGGCCGATGTGCTCGGTCCACATGCTGGCCCGCAGCTCTACGCCGTACACCCCAAGGGCTCGGACATACACCGTTACCTTGGGCAGATGCATCTCCTCGGGGGCGCGGGTATCCACATAGTCGGGATGCTCCCCCACCACCCGGGCCATAATCTCCATGGCCCGCTCCATATCCGCCTCATATTGGATGATGACGTCGATAAAGGCGGAGGCCCGTGCCTGCTGAAAGTTGGAGTTTTCAATCATATCCTTGTTGATGGTGGAGTTGGGCACAATGATGCGGCTGTTCATAAAGGTGCGGATCACCGTGTGCCACAGGGTGATGTCCTCAATGTACCCGGTGATTCCCGCGTTCACCAGCTTGATCCGGTCTCCCACCTCAAAGGGCTTGGATACCGTGAGAACAATGCCGTTGACTGCGTTGCCAAGGGATTCCTGTGCCGCGAGGCTCAGGGCCAGAGCGGCGATTCCGGAACCGGCCAGCAGCGTCTCAACGCCGCTGTTAAACTGAGGAAGCTGCCCCAGTGCAAACAAAATTCCCGCTATGTGGATCAAGATCACAATCACATTGTGCAAGAACTTCCAGTACAGTTTGTCGTACTGCTTGTTGCGGGTGGCCCACCCCACAATTTTAGAAATTGCTGTGCTGCAAAGCAAAATGAAAAGAATCCGCAGCAGAACATATCCGCCGCCATTACTGTTCAAAAGGGAATCCAACAGTTCATTCATGTTGCTGCTCCTGCGGTTGCTCCGGGAAAGGTTCCCCTTCCCCGGATGGGGTCGAGCGGCCGCCCTCACAGGCAGCTCTCAGCTCCAGATAAAAATTCCTGAGGGCCTCCTGCCCGGCGGGGTCCCCCTTCACAGGGCCATAAGGGGCCTCCAGATAAAGGGAGTGGCCCTTGGCGCTGAGGATCAGTCCTCTGCCCCGCCTACCCTCCCGATAGGTGAGATGCCGGATTTCCTCATAGGGAATGGTCATAGCCCTGTGGGAAAGGCGCAATTCCACGTAGTCTTCCTGGATGATACCCACGCCATATCGGGTGTAGAGGTTCCCCAGCCGAAAGCGCAGGCTCCACCAGATAGCTGCCATCCCGACCAGCATCAGCAGAGGGGCCAAAAAGACGGGCCAACGGAACAGATTCCGGTAGCACAGAGATTCTGCCAGCCCGGCCAGCAAAAACCATCCCACCATCAGAGCCGCCATCAGTCCCATATAGAGGAAGCCGTTGACGTAATAAAAAGAGTGTTCCTTGGGGCTTAACATGAAACCCTACCTTTACCAGTTTATTCGCCAGTTTGAATGCGAATGTGCAATTCGTCCAAACTTTTTTCCTCTACGGGGGAAGGGCAGCGGCTCATCAGGTCGCTGGCGTTCTGCACCTTGGGGAAGGCAATGACATCCCGGATGGAGTCTTTGCCCAGCATCAGCATCACCAGGCGATCCAAGCCAAAGGCCAGCCCGCCGTGGGGGGGAACCCCGTATTGGAAAGCCTCCAGCAAAAAGCCGAACCGCTCCTGCTGGGTCTCCTCATCCAATCCCAGTGCGGTAAACATCCGCTGCTGCAAGTCGGGATCGCTAATGCGGATGGAGCCGCCCCCCACCTCGGTGCCGTTAAGCACCATGTCGTAGGCTCTGGCCCGGCAGGCGACCGGGTCGGTTTCCAGTTTGTCCAAATCCTCTGCCTTGGGAGAGGTAAAGGGGTGGTGCTTGGCCACATAGCGGTTTTCCTCCTCGTCGTACTCGAAGAGGGGAAAATCCACCACCCACAAGAGGTCAAAGCTGTTTGCGGGGATAAGGTCCAGACGCTGGGCCAGATGAACTCGCAGGGCTCCCAGACTGTTTAAGACCGTGTCGTTGTTCCCATCGGCTACAAGGAGGAGAACATCTCCCGTTTCGGCTCCCAGTGCAGAGCGGACCGCTGCCTTTTCTTCTTCGGAGAGGAACTTTTCAAAGGAGGAGCTTTCCGCGTCGGCAGTCAGCCGGGTAAAGGCAAGGCCTCCCGCCCGGTAGGTTTTTACCACGTCGGTGAGCTTGTCGATCTCCTTGCGGGTGAGGGTGGCGGCGGCTCCCTTGGCGTTGATGCCCCGGATGCTTCCGCCGTTTTCTAAAGCCCCGGCAAAGACCTTGAAGCCGGTACCCCTAAGCACGTCGCTCAGATCGGTGATCTCCAAGCCAAAGCGGGTGTCCGGCTTGTCGGAGCCGTAGCGGTTCATGGCCTCGGAGTAGGGAATCCGCCGGAAGGGGGTGGGCAGGTCGATGTTCAGCACCTGCTTGAAGACGTCCACCATAAAGGCTTCGTTGAGGTTCATTACGTCGTCTTCGGTTACAAAGCTCATCTCCACGTCGATCTGGGTGAACTCCGGCTGGCGATCAGCCCGCAGGTCCTCATCCCGGAAGCATTTGGCAATCTGCATGTACCGGTCGTAGCCGGAAAGCATCAACAGTTGCTTGTAAAGCTGGGGGGATTGGGGCAGGGCGTAAAAGCTGCCGGGATGTACACGGCTGGGAACCAGATAGTCCCGGGCGCCTTCGGGGGTGGATTTGATGAGCAGAGGGGTTTCCAGCTCCAAAAAGCCGTGTTTGTCGTAAAAGTCCCGGGCGGCCTTGACAATCCGGTGGCGCATGATGAGGTTGTGCTGCATCTCGCTGCGGCGCAAATCCAGATAGCGGTACCGCAGGCGCAGCTCCTCTTTGACGTTGGTCTGGTCGGTGATCTCAAAAGGGGGAGTCTCGGCCCGGGAAAGAATCCGCAGCTCCTCTACCAAAACTTCCACGTTGCCGGTGGGCAGCTCCGGGTTTTTGGAGGCCCGCTCCCGGATGACACCTTTGGCCATCAGCACATATTCCGCCCGCACCGAAGCGCCCTTTTTGCGCAGCTCCTGTGGGGTGCAATCGTCAAATACCAGTTGGACAATGCCGGTGCGGTCCCGCAAATCCACAAAGACAAGGCTGCCCTTATCCCGGTTTTTCTGGACCCAGCCCGCCACAGTGACGGTTTGGCCGATGTGGTTTTCCCGCAGCTCTCCACAGTAATGGGTGCGGGAAAGACCTTGTATGGTGTCGTTAAACATAAAGCGGTTCTCCTTTTGTATTGGAATGGATCGTTCAGCCGTCGCATCGGCCCAAAGCCTTTGTCTGATCCCTCCACAGCGGCACAGGACCGGAGCCATATCGATAGCTCCGGTGCAGTGGTTACGCTCCTGTCTTTTCGGTTAGCTGGGCCTCTTGCAGAAGTTTTTCTCCGCAGGCCAGCCGGACGCACAGGCAGAGCAGCGACGCCGCCATTTCAACATCCTTGGTCTGGGCAAAGGTGGGGGCAATGCGAATGTTACGGTCTTTGGGGTCGTTTCCGTAGGGGAAGGTGGCGCCGGCTCCGGTCATCACCACTCCCGCTTCCTTGCAAAGGGCAACGGTGCGCTTTGCGCAGCCGTCCATCACGTCCAGAGGGATAAAGTATCCCCCCCGGGGTCTGGTCCAACTGGCCACTCCGGTGGGAGCAAGCTCCCGCTCCAAAGCGTCCAGCACCGCGTCGAACTTGGGCCGCAGCAGAGCGGCCTGCTTTTCCATGTGGGACAAAATCCCATCCATGTTTTTAAAGTAACGGGCATGGCGCAGCTGGTTAATCTTATCCCCCGAAATCATCTGCAGGCCAAAATGCTTCTTCAGCCACGCGATGTTGGCTGCCGAGCCGCCTACAGCAGCGATTCCGGCTCCGGCAAAGGAAATTTTGGAGGTGGAGGTAAAAAACAGGGCCATGTCGGGCTTGCCGGCCTTTTTCAGCTCGGCCATCAGGTTGAGGAGCTTATCTCCCTTGCCCGGCTCCAGATCGTGGACAGCGTAGGCGTTGTCCCAGAAGATGCGAAAGTCCCCGGCGGCGGGAGAAAGATTTGCCATTCTGCGGACCACCTCGTCGGAAAAGGTGATGCCCATGGGGTTCTGATACTTGGGGACACACCAGATCCCCTTGACGGCGGCATCCTTTACCAGTTCCTCCACCACATCCATGTCGGGTCCATCCGACTGCATGGGGACAGCAATCAGCTCAAAGCCGAAATGCTCGGTGACGGCAAAGTGTCGGTCGTATCCGGGGGAGGGACAAAGAAACTTGACGGTTTCTTCCTTGCGCCAGCCCCCCTTTCCTCCCGGGAACCCGTGAAGAAAGCCGATGCCTACACAGTCGTGCATCAGGTTGAGGCTGGAGCTTCCCCCCACAATCACCTCGTCGGGTTCCAGTTCCAGAATCTCTCCCATCAGCCGCCGGGCCTCGGGAATACCCTCCAGCACGCCGTAGTTGCGGCAGTCGAATCCGGTTTCGTCCAAAAAGTCCTGTTGATCCTTTAAGATACCGAACATGGGCATGGCCAGATCCAACTGGTCCCCGTCGGGCTTGCCCCGGGAAAGGTCCAGCTTGAGCCCCTTGTTTTTATATACTTCGTACTGCTCGCGCAGCACCTGAACTTCCTGCGCCAATTGAGCGGGAGTCATCTTTTGATAAGCTGTCATAGTCTATGGCTCCTTATCTTGAGTTTGCCGGCAACCGGCCCCGCTCTATTCTATACCGAAACTCTTCAATTTGCAAGATGTTAAATTCAGTCTTGCATTTTTTCTCCGTATTTTCGTGCCAGAGCGGCATAGGCGGCACTGAGTACCCGGTCGATGGGCAGGCCTTTTTCTCTGGCAATGGCTTTGGCGCTTTCAAATTCCACTTTGATTTTTTGTACACCTTCCATGGTGGATTCCTTGATGATGACAGGGCCGTAGGGGGTTTCTACCGCAAGCTGCCGGCGCTCCATCACCCGGCGTTCCCGCAGGGAGGCCCGCACTCCTATGGTAGAGGTGTGGCGGAGCATTAGCCTGAAAAATTCTTCCTGCCGCTGGGGCTGGCAAAGCACACTTAAAATATGACCGGGACGCCCTTTTTTCATGGTGGCAGGGGTGACCCAGACATCCAGAGCACCGGCGGCCATCAGTTCTTCACAGGCAAAGGCAAGGGCTTCGCTGGCAATATCGTCCAGATTGCAGGTCAGCTCGCAGACGCTGTCTACGCCCTTTTGGGGACCTTCTTCCTCCAGATCCAGCACCCGCAGCACGTTGGCAGTGTGGGGGTAATTGCGCTTGCCGGCTCCGTACCCCACAGCGGTGACAGAAAATTCTTCCGGGACTGCAAACCCATCGGCCAGGGCTGCCACAATAGCTGCCCCGGTGGGGGTCACCAGCTCCCCTTTATTTTGGGTGATGCGCAAAGGGATGTTGTGGGTGCGAACAATTTCCAGAGTAGCAGGGGCCGGAATGGGAATGACTCCGTGCTGGCAGCGGATGGTTCCCTGCCCTTCGGACAGAGGGGAGCAGAGCACCCGCTCCACCTCCAGATGGTCCAGCAGGATAGCGGTTCCTACAATGTCCACAATGGAGTCCACCGCTCCTACCTCGTGGAAGTGGACCTCATCCACCGGCTTTGCATGAACCTTGGCCTCTGCCTCGGCCACCACCCGGAAAATCCGCAGAGAAAGCTCCTTGGCCCGGGGGGAGAGAGACGATGCCTCAATCAGCTCCCGAATATCCCCAAATCCACGGTGAACATGGTCATGATCGTGGTCATGTTCGTGCCCATGGCTGTGGTCGTGGTCGTGATCGTGGTCGTGATCGTGGCCGTGGTCGTGATCGTGGCCGTGATCGTGGGCAGGGTGGTCTAGCTCCACGGTAAAATCAAAGGCGTCGATGCCGTTCTTTTCCGCCCGGCCAAACTTCAGCCGATAACCGGAAACTCCCAGACTGGCAAGGCCCTGTTCCAGCACCTGTTGATCCCCGCCCAAATCCAACAGGGCGGCTACCGTCATATCTCCGCTAATGCCAGAGGCACAGTCAAAATACAGTGTCTTCATAGCATATCTCCTTTTAAGTTTGGGTACTGTGTCCCCGCTCTGCCATCCGGTTGATTTGGGTGGCGAGGTACCCGGCGCCGAATCCGTTGTCGATATTCACCACGCCGATGCCCTCGGCGCAGGAGTTGAGCATGGTAAGCAGGGCGGAAAGCCCCCCAAAGTTGGCGCCGTATCCAATGGAGGTGGGAACCGCCACCACCGGAGACTGAATCAGCCCCGCCAGCACTCCGGCCAAAGCCCCTTCCATTCCCGCTACGGCAATGACGCAGTTGGCCCGGCGAATATCCTCCAGCCGGGCAAAGAGGCGGTGAATCCCCGCCACCCCAACATCGTAGATTCGCTCTACCCGGGCTCCGAAGAACTCGGCGGTTTTGGCAGCTTCTTCCGCCACCGCCATGTCGGAGGTACCTCCGGTGCAGACGGTTACCAGCCCGGTCTGCTCCACCGGAACCAGGGTGTAGCTGAGCACCCCGCTGATTTCGTCGTACTGGATTTCGGGGAGAACCTGTTTGGCAGCCTCATATTGCTGGGGAGTAGCCCGGGTTCCCAGTACGTTGGAGCCCCGCTGGGCAAAGCGCTCCATAATGGCGCTGACCTGATCGCAGGTTTTTCCGGCGCAATAAATCACCTCTCCAAAGCCGGAACGCAGGGAGCGGTGATGATCCAATTTAGCAAATCCCATATCCTCATACGGCAGATTCTTCAGCGCTTCCTCCGCTTCCCGGATGGAAAGCGAGCCGTCCTTTACCTGCTGCAGCAGGGCGGAAATATCCATTGTAACCTCCCCTTAGGCGTGGTGTCCGAGCAGGCCCCTTCCATGATTCGGGGCCTCTGTGGTCGGGCACAAAAGTCCCGGCCGGGCAAGCAGCCGGGACTTCTATTTATGATAATTCTGTTCTCACTACGGTTGGTTTGGACTGAGCCCCACATCCATGCTGCCGGAGCGAAATCCCTCCAGATCCATGGTCACGTAGGAGAATCCCAGATCGTGGCAAAGGCGAATCAGTTCCTCCCGAATGTTGAGCAGTTCCTCAAAACTGCGGGCTGGGACCTCCACCCGTACCGTATCCCCGTGAATCCGGGCACGCACCACCTTATGGCCCCGTTCCCGCAGAAAGTGTTCGATCTGGTCGGCCTTGGCCATCTTTTCCTGCGAAAGCCGTGTGCCGTAGGGAAAGCGGGTGGCAAGGCAGGGGGCGGCAGGCTTTTCCGCCACCGTTAGGCCAAACTCCCGAGCCAGAGCCCGCACCTTCTCCTTGGAATATCCCAACTCTGCCAGAGGGCTTTTTACCCCCAGCTCCCCAAGGGCCCGGAGCCCCGGACGGTAGACCTTGCGATCGTCGGCGTTGGTTCCGTCCAGAAGATGGGCAAGGCCCTGCTCCCGGGTGTAATCCCACAGGCGAGAAAACAGCTCCTTCTTACAGAGGTAGCACCGGTCCACTGGGTTATCCAGAATGGGAGCGGGGATTTCCTCAATGGCCAGAACAGCGTGAGTTGCTCCCAGCTCCTGAGCCAGTACTTTGGCCCCGTCAGGGTCGGCGGGGCTGTGAAGGGGCGAGTGCAGGGTGACGGCGTGGACGTTGCATCCTGCCCTCAGGGCGGTGGACAGCACCACGGCACTGTCTACCCCGCCGGAAAAGGCCACGCAGACTCCGCCGGTCAGTTCCTTAACGTATTGCAATAGCTGATCCATGACTGGGCCGCCTTAGAATTCCGCCGAACCGGTGGTCCGGGGGAAGGGGATGACGTCCC
>JAHDPQ010000045.1 GCA_018434245.1 Oscillospiraceae bacterium | reverse complement strand
TTTCTTTGGTCATCTCAAAACCGAGCTGCTGTATTTGCAGGAGTTTGAATCCATAGAGCACTTCAAAGCCGAACTGATCGACTACCTCGATTATTATAACAACCGTCGCATCAAGGCAAACTTAAAGGGCTTGCCGCCTGCAATTCACAGACAACAAACCCTTAACGCCGCTTAATTAAATTCTGTCTAACTTTTTGGGGTCATTTCATTACCGCCGGGGTTTTTCTTCCCTCCAAGCTGATTTCTAAGCGATTTCGCTCCTAAAAAAGCAAAAATTTCCACTTCAAAAATCTCTAAAACATCTAAAGTTCTTTTGCAATTTTAGACACTCTGCCTATCCTTCCCACAACCTCTTTACACTGATTTTTCTTATGGTACAATATGTAGTAGAGATGGGGGGAGGCAGATGAAGGGGCTGGGAACAGCATTGGCGTTTTTGTTGGCGCTGGGGTCGGCGATAGCCTGCTATGGGCTTACTTCCAACGGCTTTTCTCTGGGGCTCAGCAGCACCGGACCCCCTTCTGTCAAAACCCTGCAAACAGCCGGTGTCCGGCAGGTCAATCTGCGGGAAGCTGGGGTGAATGTTCAACCGTTTTACGATCTACATACCAATGATCCGGCTATTTCCCGGGAGCTTGCACAGGGGATTCGGGAACAGCGGGACAAAATCTCCATACCCATGGTGCTGCCCCCGGCGGATGACGAGGAAATCGCCGGGCTGTTGTTGCGTCAGGTGGAGCTTGCCATCGACAGCGTTCGCCGGGATGCGCCGGAGGTCTTTTGGATTTCCCTTGGCTCTTACGGGATCGAGTGGAATGGTACCCGGGAGTCGGGACAGGGAACCTTGACGGTGGATATGGGGTACTGCCTTTCCCCCGACGAGGTGGCGGCGATGGAGGCACAACTGGAGGCGGTGATTGGGGGCATCCTTTCCCAAGCGCCTTCTGATCCTGCTTTGGCGGCGGTATATTTCCACGACTGGATTGTAGAGAACACGGTCTACGCCTCGGATTTAATGGAGCCACAGGCCGATATGCAGGGGTATGAGTACGGCTTTAACATCGATGGTGTTTTTTTACAGGCGCGTGCTGTTTGCGAGGGATATTCCAAGGCCTTCAAGCTCCTTTGCGACCGGGCCGGCATTCCCTGCCGCACGGTATACGGAGTGGCCGACGGGGAAAACCACAGCTGGAACTACGTAGAACTGAAGGGCCAGTGGTATCTGGTGGACAGCACCTGGGACGATCCTGTGGGCGGGGAGGACCTGCTTCTGCGGGATCATCTCCTCAAAGGCAGACAGAGCCGGGTGGGCGACCAAACCATAGAAGATATTTACCACAACGATTACGCCGAATATCCTGCCCTGGCTCTGCTGGGGTACGCCGAGCAGGCTTCCCAGTAACCGAAAAGACGACAATCTCACACAAAACCGGGGCTTTCTCTAGGGGAAGGCCCTTTCCTCTGCTTGTTGGATATGGAGAAAATCGGCAGTTTATTTCTACAGTTTTTTCCACTAGAAGATATTGACAAAGCAGGGGGGCGGCGGTACAATAGACATGACAAAACCGCAATATATTGTGTGAGGTCATTTTTTTATTACATGATGTTGCATATAAGGGCTGATAACGGAGGAAAGATATGATAACAACTATCATCAAGCGGGACGGGCGCACAGCCATGTATGACCGCCAAAAAATTGCCGACGCCATCTATGGCGCTGCCAGTTCCCTGGGAGGAACCGATATTGAAATCGCCAGAAAGCTGGCTTTGCAGGTGGAAGAATACCTGACCTCCAACTTGGGGGATGAGCCCCCCGGCGTGGAGATGATTCAGGATGCAGTAGAAAAGGTATTGATCGAAAACGGCCATGCCCGCACCGCCAAGGAATTCATCCTCTACCGGGCGGAGCGGACCCGAGTGCGGGAAATGAACACCAAGCTGATGAAGGTCTTTGAAGATCTGACCTTTCAGGCGGCGGCGGAAAACGATATCAAGCGGGAAAACGCCAACATCGACAGCGATACCGCCATGGGCACCATGCTCAAATACGGCTCCGAAGGGGCCAAGCAGTTCTACAACATGTTTATTCTGGACCCCGCCTATGCCAAGGCTCATTCAGAAGGGGATATCCACATCCACGATCTGGACTTCCTTACCCTGACTACCACCTGCTGCCAAATCAATCTCGACAAGCTGTTCGAACACGGCTTCTCCACCGGAAACGGATTTATCCGGCAGCCTCAGGATATCGCCAGCTTTGCAGCCCTTGCCTGTATTGCCATCCAGTCCAACCAGAACGATCAGCACGGCGGACAATCCATTCCCAATTTTGACTACTATATGGGCAAGGGCGTGGCCAAAACCTACCGAAAGCTCTACATAAAAAATCTGGAAAAGGCTATGGATTTTGCCGGACAGGATTACGCCACCACCACAGCCAAAGAGCTGGTGGAGACGGTGGAGGCCGAATTTGAGCTCAGCCCCATTTTAGCGGACGACAACGGCTTTGCCGACGCCATCGCCCCCATGCTGGATGCCTTGGAGCTGGAGATGGACGCTCCTCAGCTCACCGCCTTTGCCCGCAGGTACGCCAAGGCGGAGGTGGAGCGGGCCACCTATCAGGCCATGGAGGCCCTGGTCCACAACCTGAACACCATGCATTCCCGGGCGGGAGCACAGATTCCTTTTTCCTCCCTGAACTACGGTACCGACACCTCCCCCGAGGGGCGTTTGGTCACCCGCTGTGTGCTGCAAGCCACCGAGGCGGGATTGGGCAACGGCGAAACTCCCATTTTCCCCATCCACATCTTTAAGGTGAAGGAAGGGGTCAACTACAAAATCGACGATCCCAACTACGATTTGTTCCGGCTGGCCTGCAAGGTGAGCGCCAAACGGCTGTTCCCTAATTTCAGCTTCTTGGATGCCCCCTACAACGCTGTCTACTATCAGCAGGGCAACCCCGAAACCGAAGTGGCCTACATGGGCTGTCGCACCCGGGTGATTGCCAACCTCAACGATCCCGGAAGGGAAACCACCTCCGGCCGGGGTAACCTGAGCTTTACCTCCATCAACCTGCCCCGCATCGCTATTTTGGCCAATGGCAACGTGGACTTCTTCTTTGAGGAGCTGGAGCGCAAGCTAAATCTGGTGTTTGACCAGCTGATGGATCGCTACCGCATTGTAGCCCAGAAAAAAGTCCGCAACTTCCCCTTTCTGATGGGGCAGGGCATCTGGCTGGACAGCGAAAAGCTTGGCCCCGACGACACCGTGGGCGAGGTGCTTAAGCACGGAACCCTAACGGTGGGCTTCATCGGTCTGGCCGAGGCTCTGGTGGCGCTCATTGGGCAGCATCACGGGGAGAGTCAGGAGGCTCAGAATTTGGGGCTGGACATCATTGGATTTATGCGGGCCAAGGTGGATCAAAGGGCCCGGGAAACCGGCTTTAACTATTCCCTGATCGCCACCCCCGCCGAAGGGCTTTCCGGACGTTTTGTGGGAATTGACCGGCACAAGTATGGGGTGATTCGCGGCGTCACCGACCGGGAATACTATACCAACTCCTTCCACGTACCGGTTTACTACGAGATTAATGCCTTTGATAAGATTCGCATCGAGGCTCCCTACCACAACCTGACCAATGGCGGACACATCACCTATGTGGAGCTGGACGGGGACCTTTGCCACAATCTGGAGGCCTTTGAAAGCGTCGTCCGCTTTATGAAGGAAAGCGGAGTAGGCTACGGCTCCATCAACCACCCGGTGGACCGGGATCCAGTTTGTGGCTTTAATGGCATCATAGAAAACGAATGCCCCCGCTGCGGACGGATGGAGGAGGAGGGCCCCAAGTTTGAGCGCATTCGCCGCATCACCGGCTATCTGGTGGGAACGCTGGACCGCTTTAACAACGCCAAGCGGGCGGAGGAGAAGGATCGCATCAAACACGGAATCTCGGTTCCGGTAACCAAATAAAGCTCCAACAAAGCTGACAACATAAAGCACGCGCCTGCCGCCGGAATTTGCGGCAGGCGCGTGCTTCCAAAGTGCCGGAACCTGCAAACCCGCAGGGATTCCGGCGGACGGGCAGGAGGTGCAAGATGGGAACCATACGGATTGCAGGATTGGTCAAACAAAGCGTGGTGGACGGTCCGGGGCTGCGGCTAACGGTGTTTACGCAGGGCTGCCCCCATCAATGTCCCGGCTGCCACAACCCGGACACCCACGATTTTGCAGGGGGTTACGACTGCGAAAGCGCAGAGATTCTGGGGGAGCTGGGAAAAAACCCCCTGCTCCGGGGAATCACCCTGTCGGGGGGAGAACCTCTCTGCCGGGTGGGGGAGCTGCTGCCTCTGGTTCAGGACATCAAAAAGGCGGGCAAGGATGTGGTCTGCTACACCGGCTATACCTTTGAGGAGCTGATGCAGCGGCGGGAACAGGATGCAGACCTTTTCGCTCTGCTGGAGCAGATCGACCTTTTGGTAGATGGCCCCTACGACCAAAGCCGTCGGGATTTGACCCTGCGTTTCCGGGGGAGTCAAAATCAGCGGGTGCTGGATCTGCCGGCATCCCTTAGGCAAGGTACGGCGGTTTGGGCCGAGGGATATGAGTGAACGCAGCAAAAAGAGACCGCCATCCCTCTGATTACGCGGTCTCCTTGTCGTTTTTGGATTTATCGCAGCAGACAGATGCCCAGCAGCAAATATCCCTGATACCCGGCAAAGACAAACAGGGGAAACAGCAGAAATCCCGCCGCCCTGTTAGCCCGGGCGGCAGCGGAAATCAGAAAGGAGCACAGGGGAAGGAGTAGAGTAGCCAGAGCAAAGGCGATGTTGGGCAGTTCCCATCGCAAAAGGCACACCGGCAATAGAAGGCTCACCATCATGCAGCTAAGATACAGCCACAGGATGGTTCCCTGCTCCCATGGGTGGGCCGGAACAGCCAGCGCTATTCCCGTGCCGATCCCCAGCAAAAGCCATTGCAGCCCATAGCAAAGGGCCAGCAGCCGGAAGGGCGCTGCAAAAGGCGGCAAGGAAAGGTACTCGTACCAGTCGGCGTACTCCCAAACCAGCCGGATGCAGAGAAATCCGGTGGCCAGAGCCGCCGCCATGGTCAGTACGAATGCGCCTGCCGCTGGCTGTCTGTGCCGGGCCATTGCTACAAGCTGTCCCGCAGCCCGGTTAGAATCTGAACATGCTTCTTCTCTTCCTCGATGATGTGGCGCAGCAGTTTTTGAATCTGTTCCTCCGGTATCAGGCGAACGGCCTGTTCGTAGGCTTCGATGCCGCGCTGCTCTGCCGCCAGATCCAAGTCCAGCATCTCCCGCAGATTGCGCCCGTACTGGACAAACCCCGAGTTCCACCGCAGCCGTCGGGTCCCCTGATAGAAGGTATAGCTGGGCCGCAGTCCTAGCATATTGATGGTAGCCCCCAGCAAATTCAGATGTCCCATCTCCTGAAAAGCGATAAATAACAGGTTTTCGGCAATATCAGGCATGGTGGGCTGGGCGATGAGATGATGGTAGATGTACTGTTGAATACAGGTCAGCTCCGATTCCCGTCCGCTGTAGGAACCCAGAAGAATGCGGGCCCAACGAATATTTCTGGGTAGGTTTTGGGGGAGCAGGTATGTATTGCCGGAAGGATAGCTCATATTCATATGTTCAGCTCCAATCGCCGCCGATCGGCTGTGATGTTACTACTATACTATGAGAGCAGTTCCGGTTTTAGTCACATCCGCAGCAAATCCTCATACTTGACGGTATTTGCCGCAATTTGTTATACTGTGACAAGATTTTACAGGGTGCCTGATCGCCCGTGTTTCGGATGACTTGAAAGGAAAGGAGGGTTCTTATTGGGCAAAATCCATGTGCTGGACAAGGCTTTGGCCGAGCTGATTGCTGCCGGTGAGGTGGTGGAGCGCCCTGCTTCCATCGCCAAGGAGCTGATCGAAAACGCCATCGACGCAGGGGCTACCGCCATTACGGTGGAGATTGAACGAGGTGGAATTTCCCTGCTGAGAGTGAGTGACAATGGCAGCGGCATCCCCCGAGAGGAGATCCCCACCGCTTTTTTGCGCCACGCCACCAGCAAGGTGAGAACCCAGTCCGATCTGGAAGCTATTTTGACTCTGGGGTTCCGGGGAGAGGCCTTGGCCTCCATCGCCGCCATGAGCAGGGTGGAGCTTCTTTCCAAAACCGCCGGAGAAGAGGAAGGCAGCCTCTACCGTATCGAGGGAGGCGAGGAGCTTTCTCTGGAACCGGCAGGTTGTCCGGTGGGTACTGTCCTAACCATACGGGATGTATTTTACAACACCCCCGCCCGGATGAAGTTCCTCAAAAAAGATGTGGGGGAAGGCAATGCTGTGGCCCAAGTGGTGGACAAATGTGCACTCTCCCACCCCGAGGTTAGCTTCCGGTTTGTGCGGGATGGTAAGGTCCGCCTGCAGACCTCCGGCGCAGGGGAGCTGCTGCCGGTGATTTCGGCGGTGTACGGCAAGGAATTTGCCACGGGGATGATTCCTGTCAACCATGAGCTGCCTTTGGAGGGGATCAAGGTCACCGGCTACGTCACCGCTCCTTCGGCGGGGCGGCCCAGTCGGGCTTACCAGAACTTCTTCCTCAATGCTCGGTATGTTCGTAGCCGCACCGCTGCTGCCGCCGTGGAGGAAGCCTTTAAAACCCTGATCGGCCATGGAAAATACCCCGGCTGCGTCTTGCAGATCGACATCGCCCCTGGCCTTGTGGATGTTAACGTCCATCCCGCCAAAATCGAGGTGCGGTTTGTCAACGAGCGGCCGGTGTTTCAGAGTGTCTACTTTGCCGTCAAAAGTGCGCTGGCAGCCTGCCAGAACGGCATCCCGCTGCAAAAGACCATTATCAATCCCCAGATGACTCAACCTGCCGCTGTGGCGGCCCCCGCCCCTCAGGAACGGATGACCTCGGCGAATTTTTTGCAACAGTTCGCAGCCAAGAAGCCGCAGGTGCCACCGGTGGCAGCGACCTCCAATCGATTCGAAAGTACCATCATGACCGGGCAAAAGCCAAGGGAGGACAGCTTTTTTCACACCACTCTGGCCTTTCATTCCCCCCAGCCGGATATCTACGTCCGGCCCGAGGAAGGAAACCCCGCTCACCCTTGGAAAATCAGTCAGAATTCGTCTAATTTCGAGCAAAAGCCGTCAGTTACTTATAGTACAATAGAACGGGATGCAGAAAATCCGGAAGAAAACACCACTGTTTCTACAGAGCTTCCTTCCCCTGAGCCGCAGGAAGCCTTGCCGGAGCAGACGGCCATAGAAGAAACCTCGGCCCTGCGTCTCATCGGGGAACTGGACGGCACCTATATCCTGCTGGAGCAGCAGGGGAATCTGGTGCTGGTGGACAAGCATGCCGCCCACGAGCGAATCCTTTACGAAAAGTTAAAAAAAGAAATCGCCTATGGGAACCGTCAGGTATTGCTGACCCCGCTGACATTGGAGCTTTCCCGGGATGAAGCGGCTGCTCTGCTGGAACAGGCGGAGCAGGTGGAAGCCTTGGGCTTCCTGGTGGAAGATTTTGGTGGAGGCAGCGTCCTCGTCCGGGAAGTGCCTTTGGAAATGGGGGAGCGGGACATCGCCTTGCTGTTGGGGGATATTGCCGCCAAGCTGTTGTTGGGGCGACAGGATATCACCCCCGACGCCTTGGACAGGCTCTATTACAACATCGCCTGCAAGGCTGCAGTGCGGGCACGGGATAAAAACGCTCTTCCCGAGCTGGCCGCTCTGGTGGATAAGCTGGCGGAGCATCCTCAGATCACCCACTGTCCCCATGGCCGACCGGTTCAGGTGACCCTGACCGGATACGATATTGAAAAGATGTTTGGAAGGCAGGGCTGACGATTGAAACCAATGGATAAAAAGCCCCTGCTGGTGGTGGGAGGCCCCACCGCTTCGGGTAAAACCCGGCTGGCGGTGGATTTGGCCAAGGCCTTGGGCGGCGAAATCGTCTGCGCCGACTCCATGCAGGTGTACCGGGAAATGGAGATTGGCACTGCTGCTCCCACACAGGAAGAAAAACAGGCTGTGCCCCATCATCTCTTTGGCATCTTGGATCCGGAGGAGAGCTTTTCGGTAGCCCGTTACGTAGAGCTGGCGACTCAGGTCATCGCTGAAATCCACAGCAGGGGGAGGCTACCGGTCCTCTGCGGGGGAACCGGCCTTTATCTCTCCGCCCTCACCCACAACATCCGCTTTGATGAGGCCATCCCGGAACATCCCGGGCTGCGTCAAGAGCTCCGGGAGTTGGCAAAAGAAAAGGGAAATGAGCATCTCTGGGCCATGCTGCAGGAGGCAGACCCGCTCTTGGCCCAAAAGCTCCACCCCAACAATCTGGGGCGGATCATCCGGGCCTTGGAAGTTTGTCGGGCAAGCGGCGTGCCTATGAGCGAGTGGCAGCGCCGGTCCAAACAGGGGGAACCCCCCTATCAGATATGCTTTCTCGCTCTCTGCTACCGGGACCGGGAGCTTCTGTACCGGCGGATCGGGCTGCGGGTGGATCAGATGTTAAAGCAGGGGCTTCTGGAGGAAGTCAAAGCTCTGTTGGACAAGGGCTATCAAAGCACCGCTATGCAGGCTATCGGCTATAAGGAGATGGCGGGGTACCTTGCGGGGGAGCAAAGTCTGGAAGAAGCCGCAGAGACTCTCAAGCGGCAGACCCGGCGGTACGCCAAACGTCAGATGACTTGGCTGCGCAGGGATGAGCGAATCCGCTGGCTGGAGGCCGATGCCTTTGACGACTACAACAGCCTGCTGCAAGCTGCCCTGGACACCGTAAAGGCAAGTAGCATTACATCTTCTGCGTCGGATTTCGAATAAACAATCTCTGGAGGTGGAACCATGCAGGGTAAATGGATTGAAAAACTGGTTGCCTCCATGCTGATCCTCTTTCTGCTTTGCTATGTGGGCTTTCAAGCAACCCGATACTTTGGCAAATCGGTAAAAACCGAGACGGCCTATTCCTACACCGTGGCCCAAACTATCAGCGCACAGGCTCTTGTTTTTCGGGAAGAAATGGTGCTGACCGAAACGGGAAGCGGCATTCAAAGCTGCTTGTACGACGATGGGGAGAGGGTTCTGGTGGGGCAGCCTGTGGTGGAGTACCTCTCCTCGGCGGAGGGCGGGGGAAACCGCAGCCGCCTGCGGCAAACGGAATGGGAAATCGCCATGTTGGAGGAAGCGCAAAACACCTCTTTGAGCCACTATTCTAATGCCGAAGCTCTGGGCCGGGATCTCAAGCAGCAGCTGGGCTATCTGGTGAGGATGTGCGCCTCCGGCCGGTTTGACGATGTGGAAACCCTGCGGCCTGCCTTGGTGTCCCTCCTCAACAAGCGGCAGATTGCCACCGGCAAGGAACAGAGCTTCCAAAGCAGAATAGACAGCCTTTCTCAGGAGCTGGAATCCTTGCACTTTGCAACAGGGCAAGATGTCAACATGGTGGTAAAAACCCCGGTCTCCGGTTATTTTGCCAAGCCCATTGACGGTTTGGAAAGCCTGCTTCCTTTAAACATCCCCCGCGACGCCGATCTGGAGGAGCTTCTGGAGCTGCTGGAACATCCGCCGATGATCCGCACCCAACCCGGCTCGGGACGGATTGTCACCAGCCAGAACTGGTATGTGGCGGTGAAAGTAGAGAAGTATGAGGTCCAATGGGTACGGGAGGGTCAAACCCTCACCCTACAGTTTGAGAATCTGCCGGCAATCCCCGCCACCATTAGCCGGGTGCTCACCTCCAACGAAAGCGAGGAGGCGGTGCTGGTCATTCACTGCAACCACGTGGGGGCCGACACCATTAACCTGCGCCAGGCTCCCGTCAAGCTGATGTTCAGCCAGCATACCGGCCTGCGGGTGGACAGCGCCTTCCTGCGTTTTCAGGAAGGGGAGCGGGGGGTATACGTGCTGGAAAACAACGTGGTCCGCTTTAAAAAGCTCAGTCCCATGTACGAAGAAGCGGGTTTTCTGCTTTCCGAGCAGCCGGTGGACCCTTACGACACCACCACACTGCGGCAGTACGATCAAATTATTACGAAGGGAACGGAGCTGGAAGATGGAAAAATTATTGAATAGCATGGCCGAGAACGTCAAACGCATCCGGTGGGAAATAGATGAGGCCGCCATCGCCGCAGGCCGCAAGCCGGAAGAGGTGCGGCTGATGGCAGTGACCAAAACTCAGCCGGCCGCTCTGGTGAATCTCGCCATCGCTGCCGGCATCAACCTTCTGGGGGAAAACCGAGCCCAGGAGCTAAGTGAAAAATATGAGGACTATGACAAGGAAAACGTCGACATCCACTTTATCGGGCACCTGCAAACCAACAAAGTCAAGCAGGTGGTAGGCAAGGTGAAAATGATCGAAAGTGTAGGTTCCCTCAAACTTGCCCGGGAAATATCCAAATTCAGCCAGAAGATGGACGTTACGACACAGGTGCTGGTGCAGATTAACATCGGGGACGAGGACACCAAGGGGGGAATCGCCCCTTCCCAAGTGGAAGAGCTGATCCGTCAAATGGCTCCTCTGCCCGGCATTCAGGTTCAGGGATTAATGGCAATTCCCCCGATTTGGAACAGCAGCAGCGAAAATGAGGGCTATTTTGCCCGGATGCATGAGATTTTGGTTGACATAAAGGGCAAAAAAATAGATAATGTCAATATGGAAGTCCTCTCCATGGGGATGTCCGGTGATTTTGCTGCCGCTATTCGCCACGGTTCCACCTTGGTGCGACTGGGCTCAGCGATTTTTGGAAGCCGGAACGATCAATAACATTACCACTGCGTTCTATTAATGGAGCTGGAGGTTTTTATGGGCATTGTAGACAAATTTAAAAATTTTATCGGGTACCCCGACGACGATTATTATGAGGACGAAGAGGGGATGGATGCCGTCTCCCCTGAAGCCGATCCGGAATTTACCGTCACAAGGGATGACAGACGCTCCAACAAAGTGGTGAACATTCATGCCACCACTCAGCTTCAGGTGGTTCTGGTCAAGCCGGAGCGCTTTGAGGATGCCAGCAGCATTGCCGACCACCTCAACGCCAAGCGGACCATTGTCCTCAACCTGGAGCAGGCCAACAAGGATGTCACCCGCCGCCTCATCGATTTTCTTTCCGGCGTGGCCTACGCCAACAACGGCCAGATTAAGCGGGTTGCCAACAGCACCTACATCATCACCCCCTACAATGTGGGGATTATGGGCGACCTTCTGGACGAGCTGGAAAGCAACGGTGTGTTCTTCTAAATGAACCTGTCCCTTTTGGAAGGGGAAGAAAGGCAGTTCTTGGCTCGCCTTTCCGACCTGCACCGCATCAGCGAAGAAAAACAAATCGCCCGCTTTACCGCTTTTTGCAACGAGCGCCAAGGGATGATCGTCCGGGAGTACGCCCGTCAAACGGGAGCGAACCATCTTGTGTACGGCGGATATCCCCAGGCCGAGCGAAGGGTCGCGGGCTTTTTTCCGCTCTGGCAGACTCCGGAGGAGGATGCCTTTCCCATCCAGGCCGTCACCCTTTACCTGCCCCGGGGAGCCAATCTCACCCACCGGGATTATCTTGGGTCGCTAATGTCTCTGGGGCTGACGCGGGAAAGCGTTGGAGATATGATACCCTGCGGGGGGCACTGTGTCCTGTTTTTACTGGGCAGCGTGGCCCCTGTCGTGCTGGAAGATCTGCGCAAGGTAGGTGGAGTTGGTGTCAAGACGGAGCCGGGGGCGATGGATTTTGAGCCTCCAGTCCCCGAGTTTCAGGAGCTGCGGGGGACGGTGCCTTCTCTGCGGCTGGATTGTCTGGTTCGCCTTGTGACGGGAGCCGCCAGAGAGAGAAGCGCCGGCCTGATTCGGGCCGAACTGGTCACGCTCAACCATCAGCCTGCCACCAGCATCTCTCGTAGCTGGGGGCAGGGAGATATTGTTACCATACGGGGATACGGAAAATTCAAGGTGAGCGAAATCGGGCCCCCCACCAAAAAGGGGCGGTTACCTGTGGTTTGCCTGAAATATAGATAAGGGGCCAATCCACAGGCTGGGATTGAGCCATTACAATCCAAAGGGGGAATAAGAGATGCTGACTCCATCGGATATTCGCAACAGACGGTTTGAGAAGGGCATGGGCGGATACAGGGTCGACGAAGTTCACAGCTTTCTAAACGAGGTGGCCGACCAGTTTGAGTCCCTTGTAGAGGAAAAAGACGACTTAAACCACAAGCTGGAGATTCTGGCGGAAAAAGTGGAGCAGTACCGGGAGGATGAGGATTCCCTGCGGGCTGCCCTGATTGGAGCGCAAAAGCTGGGAGACAGCGTCATCCGGGACTCCAAACGCAAGGCGGAGGCTATTATCACCCAAGCCACCCGCAAGGGGGAGGAGATGGTGGAGGAGGCCCGGGCCAGCATCGACAAAGAGGCCATGGCTCTCAACCGAATGCAGCTGGAGGTCGCCCGCTTTAAGGAACAGATTCTCACCATGTACAAGCAACACATCGAACTGATTCAGGAAATCCCCGGGGAGGAAGTTTCTGGCGGGGGAAAAGGGGACAAGCCCTTTGTCGCCAACATCGGCGAGACGGTAGAAGTCAAAGCTCCCGGCGGAGAAGAAGCTACTGAAGAACCTCAGCTGTCCTTTGTGGCTGCGCAGGATGAGCCGGAGGATCAGGAGGCTACTCTGGCCTTTGAGCCTGTGGCAGAAGATGCCGAAGCAGCCGACGATGCCTCACAGGGGGACTTTCCCCGGCGCAAATCTAAATCGAAATTTGGCACCCTGCGCTTTGGCGAGGCATACGACCTGACCCGCAAGGAATAATAGCCAAAAGACGGCTGCTCATCCATTTAACCTGCAAATACCACAACGGCGCGTTGTGCCTGCGGTATCATATCCCTACATACCACGCTTTTAACTGTAAAGCCAAAATGCTTTACAGGCTAAATTGGCGCGGTAGGGCACTTGACGATAAGGAGAGAACACATACAATGGCTCAGGATTACAACCAAACCCTCAACCTGCCAAAAACCCAGTTTCCCATGCGAGCGGGGCTACCTCAACGGGAGCCTGCCATGCTGGAACAGTGGGAGAAGGATCGCCTGTTTTATAAAATGATTGAGAACAATGAGGGCAAGCCCCTGTATGTTTTTCATGACGGTCCTCCCTATGCCAACGCCGACATTCATTTGGGTACGGCGCTGAACAAGGTGCTCAAGGACGTCATTGTCCGCTACAAAAACATGACCGGCTTTAAGTGCAACTATGTCCCCGGCTGGGATTGCCACGGGCTTCCCATTGAGCTGAAGGCCATTAAGGAAATTGGTTTTGAAGAAGCTCAGGACCCGGTGAAGCTGCGCCGTCACTGCCGTAGCTTTGCGATGCGCCACGTAGAAAACCAAAAGAAGCAGTTTAAGCGTCTGGGCACTCTGGCTGACTATGATAATCCCTATTTGACCCTTAAGCCGGAATATGAGGCCTTGCAAATCGAAATTTTTGGCGATATGGCATCCAAGGGGTATGTCTATAAGGACCTGAAGCCGGTATACTGGTGTGCCGATTGCCACACTGCCCTGGCCGAAGCCGAAATCGAATACGAGGAAGACCCCTGTAAATCCGTTTACGTCAAGTTCCCTGTCAAGGAGGACAAAGACGGTGTACTGGCCCGGATGGGAGCTACCGATCTTTCCAAAACGTATGTCCTCATCTGGACCACCACCACTTGGACTCTGCCCGGCAACCTTGCTATCTGCCTTGGGCCCAAGTACGAATATGTTGTGGTGTCTGCAGGCGGCGAATACTATGTACTGGCCAAAGAGCTGGTCGCCGCTACCATGGAGGCTGCCGGCATTTCCGACTATACCGTTCTGGGCAGCGCCAATGGCAGGGAGCTAGAACTTTCCGTCTGCCGTCATCCTTTTTTGGACCGGGATTCCCTCGTCATCATAGGCGACCACGTGACTTTGGAATCGGGTACCGGATGCGTTCACACCGCTCCCGGTCACGGTTTGGAGGACTTTGAGGTCTGCTCCCACTACCCCCAGATCGGCATCATTGTTCCGGTGGATGATAAGGGCCTGATGACCGCCGAGGCCGGGGAGCTTGTGGCGGGCCTACCCACCGAAAAAGCCAACGATGTTATCATCGCTAAAATGCGAGAGGACGGCACTCTGTTTGCACAGCAGGATATCGAGCATCAATACCCCCACTGCTGGCGCTGTAAGGACCCTGTGCTCTACCGGGCGACCGATCAATGGTTCTGTTCTGTGGAGGACTTCAAAAAGCAAACCATTGCCGAAATCGAAAAGGTAGAGTATATCCCCGAGTGGGGCAGGGGCCGAATGGCCAACATGGTTCAGGACCGCAGCGCCTGGTGCCTTTCCCGCCAGCGCACCTGGGGTGTGCCCATCCCCGCTTTCTACTGCGGAGACTGCGGCAAGCCCATCCTGAACAACGATACCTCCCAGGCGGTGGCCGACCTCTTCCGTCGGGAAGGCTCCGACAGCTGGTATGTCCGCCCGGCTCAGGAGATTCTCCCCGAAGGATTCGCCTGCCCTCACTGCGGCAGCAAGGATACGGCCTCCTTTACCAAGGAAACCGACACCATGGACGTCTGGTTTGACTCCGGTGTTTCCCACGCAGCCACTTTGATGGGCAACTGGCCCGATCAGACCTGGCCCTGCGATCTCTATCTGGAAGGCACCGACCAATACCGGGGCTGGTTCCAATCGGCGCTGCTCACCGCCGTGGCCTGGAAGGGTCAGGCTCCCTACCGGGCCGTAGTCACTCACGGCTGGGTGGTGGATGGCGAGGGCCGCAAGATGAGTAAATCCCTGGGCAACGGCATTGAACCTAATGAGATCATCCGTGATTTTGGCGCGGACATTCTGCGTCTTTGGGTGGTTTCCTCCGATTACCACGCGGATATCCGCATCAGCCAGAACATCCTCAAGCAGCTTTCTGAAATCTACCGGAAGATCCGCAACACCGCCCGGTATATTCTGGGCAACCTGGACGGCTTTGATCCCGTCAAGGATTGCGTAGCCGACAGCGAGCTGCTGGATTTGGACAAGTGGGCTCTGGCCCGGCTGGACGCTCTGTTGGAGCGAACCCACCGCGCCTATGGGCATTTCGACTTCCACATCATCTTCCACGCCATCCACAATTTCTGCACCATCGATATGTCCAACTTCTATCTGGACGTCATCAAGGACAGGCTCTACGTGGAAAAGGCGGATAGCGTGGCTCGCCGGGCAGCTCAAACCGCTATGTACCGCATTCTGCGGGCTCTGACCACTTTGATCGCCCCCATCATCCCCTTCACCGCCGAGGAAATCTGGAGCTATCTGCCTGCCGATCCTGCTTGGAAAGCGGATTCTGTAATGTTCAACGAGATTCCCAAGGCTGTGGGCAAGATGGACGAGGAGTTTATGGCTCGCTGGGAGAAGCTGATCGCTGTCCGCGGCGACGTCAACAAAGCGTTGGAGATGGCCAGAGCTGCCAAGGAAATCGGCAAGTCTCTGGAGGCGAAGGTAGTTCTCCACTGTAAGGGAGAGCTGCTAGACTTCCTCAAGGCCAATGAGGATGTGCTGAGCACCATCTTTATCGTCTCCCAGGTAGAACTGAAAGAAGAGGGAACCGGCCCTGTTTCCGGCGAGGTGGAGGGTCTTACTGTAGAAGTGCTGTCTGCCGAAGGCGAAAAGTGCGAGCGTTGTTGGACCTACAGCCCCACGGTGGGAGAGGGTGAACACCACACCCTTTGCGCCCGCTGCGCCTCCATCGTGGAATAGCCTATGAGGAAAAAACTATCCCTTCTGATTTGCGGTGTTCTCATCGCTTTGGATCAGCTGATTAAGGTATGGGCCATCGCCGCGTTGGGGCCGCCTGCCGGGGAACGGATCACTGTCATCCCCGGCCTGTTCTACCTCAGCTATGTCGAAAATCGCGGTGCCGCCTTTGGGCTTTTTCAAGGCGGCACCCGGATACTGGGACTAATATCCCTTGTAGTACTGCTCTTTCTACTCTATTATCTGCTGAGCAGCCGAGTCAAGGAACCCATTCTGATTTGGAGTCTTTCCCTGATTCTGGCCGGAGGCTTTGGCAACTTGATCGACCGCTTTTTCCGGGGCTTTGTGGTGGATTATCTGGATTTTTCCGCTCTGTTCGGGTTCCCGGTCTTTAATCTGGCCGACTGCTGTGTTGTCTGCGGTACCGGCATGATACTGGTTGCCATCATCGTTTTAGACCGACGCGATCAAAAAACACCTAAGTCAGATGAGGCGGGCACGGAGCCGGTGGAACAGGGGCCCGATCAACATGAAGAGGCTTGAACTGTATGCGCTGCCGGAGGACTCTGGGCAGCGCATTGACCTTTTTGTGAGCAAATCCTGCCCCCAGCTGACTCGCAACGCCGTACAGCGTCTTTGTGGCGAGGGGCGTGTGCTGGTGGAGGGAGAGCCTGCCCTCAAAAACCGGCGGCTGCAGGGAGGGGAGCGGGTGGAAATCCTGCTGCCGGTTCCTGCCCCGGTAGAGCTGCAACCTCAGGATATTCCCCTTGCCATTGTCTACGAGGACCCCCACCTTATGGTGATCAACAAGCCCAGAGGTTTGGTGGTGCACCCGGCTCCCGGCCATGAGGAGGGCACCTTGGTCAACGGGCTTCTTTACCACTGCGGCGAGGAGCTGCGAAAGGTAGGGGACCCAGAACGCCCCGGCATTGTCCATCGGCTGGACAAAATGACCAGCGGCCTGTTGATCGCGGCAAAAACCCAAGCCGCCTACGAGGGCCTTTCCCGATTGATCAAGGATTACGCCGTCTGCCGGGTTTACGAGGCGGTGGTCCATGGAGGGGTGGGGGAGGATGCAGGTACCATCAGCGTCCCCATTGGCCGCCATCCCAAGGACCGGAAAAAAATGTGGGTTGCCGAAGAAAACGGCCGAGAGGCCGTCACCCACTTCCGGGTGCTGGAACGATACCGGAACTTTACCCATCTGGAGCTGCGGCTGGAAACAGGCCGCACTCACCAGATTCGGGTTCATATGGCCCACAGGGGAAACCCGGTGGCGGGAGATATGGTTTATGGCCCCCGCAAAGGCATTGCTTCTTTGGAGGGTCAGTGTCTTCATGCCAGAACGCTGGGATTTGACCACCCTATCACAGGAATGCGGCTGGAACTGACCAGTGAGCTTCCGGGCTACTTTCGCCAGTTTCTTGAAAAACTAAATTCTATGTGAGGTGCAGATATGGCTTTGAAATTATCCGATCTTGTCATCATGAGCGACGTGGACGGCACTCTGGTGCGCCTGGGGCAGCCGATTCACCCCCGCAATGTGCAGGCTTTGGAACGCTTTGTATCCAAGGGAGGCCACTTTGCTATCTCTACCGGACGGGGCAGGGAGTTCACCCGCCCTTTGGTGGAGCAGCTTCCGGTCAACTTTCCCTGCGTCATCTTTAACGGTGGGGCCATCTACGATTATTCTACCGAAGAATATCTGATGAAAATCGATCTGCCTGCCCATTCCTCCGAGTACATACAGGAAGTGATGGATCGGTTTCCCCAAATTGCTGTTATTGCCGTGGACGCCGACCATTACTTTGATATTGACGGCGGAGCGGCGGAGCATTATGGGGATGTGTATCCCAACAAAAGCACCGTCAAGGCGGCTATGTCCGACCTCAAAAGCAAGCTAATGAAGGGCCTGATGCTCCTTCACCCCCAGTGGACGGAGGAATTTATGGCCTTTGTGGAGGAGAAAAAGTTCCCCGGAGTTCGGTTTGTTCCCACCAGCCCCCACCTGATTGAGATGCTGCCGGAGCATTCCTCCAAGGGCAATGCCCTACAAAAGCTGATGGAAAAAAAGAAGATTCACCTTGACCGTCTGGTAGCCATTGGCGACTACTACAACGATAAGGAAATGATCGAGCTGGCAGGCATCGGCGTCACTATGCACACTGCTCCCGACGACTTAAAGGCACTGGCACAGATGCTGGTTTGCGATTGCGACGAGGGTTCTCTGGGGGATTTGGTGGAGCAGCTGGAAGCTCGGTATCAGTAACGGCAAACGCGCATATATCCGCCCCATAACGGCATAAATTGTTATGAGGTGATGAGGTGTGACGCGCTTTAAATGGGGTGTACTGGCTCTGACAGGGGTGCTGCTGATTGCATCGGCGGTGCTACGGGTCAAAAACGCGGCTCTGACCGTGTCTGGCCCGGTGGGAGGGCTCCCGGTGATCATCATCGATCCCGGTCACGGCGGAGCCGACGGGGGAGCTGTCGGCCCGGACGGAATTGTGGAAAAGGACATCAACCTTTCCCTTTCCTTCAAGCTGCGGGATTTGATGGCGGTGAGCGGCTTTCAGGTGGTGATGACCCGGGAGGAGGATGTTTCTATCCACGATCCGGGAGTCAAAGGCACCCGCAAGCAAAAAACCTCCGATCTTCACAACCGGATGGCGATTATGGAAAGTTACCCCGGCGCCATTTTTATCAGCATCCATCAAAACAAGTTTGGCGATGCCAGACAAAACGGTGCTCAGGTTTTTTACGGCCCCAAAAACGAGGACAGCAAGAAACTGGCCGAGGTGGTACAGCAGAACATTGTTTCCATGCTGCAGCCGGACAATAAAAGGCTGTGTAAAAAAGGGGAAAAGAACCTCTACCTCATCTTCGAAGCCAAGTGCCCAGCCATTCTGTTGGAGTGCGGATTTCTTTCCAACCGGGAGGAGGCAAGGCGTTTGGCCGACGAGCACTATCAGGCTCAGCTGGCCTTTGCCACCCTGCGCTCGGTACTGGAATATCTCAGCGAAACACAGCCAGTGGATGGAATGCTGTCAGGGGGTAAACGGCTCTCGTAAGGGCTTTTCCCAGCCCGGGCTTTCGGCACCAAAATACGTAAAATCATCGGCCTGTTACAGGCCTAATTTAAAAGGATATTACATTTATGGCAAGTAAAGTAAAAACAGCCTATGTATGCGTGGAGTGTGGCTTTGAAACCGCCCGCTGGTTGGGAAAATGCCCCGGCTGCGGCCACTGGAATACCCTAGAGGAAACTCTGCGGCAGCCGGAACCCAAGGCGGGGCTGGCATCCGGTCGCCCGCAGGCTGCTCTGACCACCACGTTAACCCGCCTTTCCGAGCTGGAAGCGGAAAGCGAATGGCGCAGTGATACCGGTCTTTCCGAGCTGAACCGGGTGCTGGGCGGCGGAGTGGTAGACGGTTCGGTGGTCCTCCTCTGCGGGGACCCAGGGATCGGCAAATCCACCTTGCTCCTTCAGATGTGTCACACTCTCTGCCAGCAGCAAACCATTCTCTACGTGGCAGGGGAAGAAAGCCCCCGGCAGATCAAGCTGCGGGCCCGTCGTTTGGGAATGAGCGGTGAGAATCTGGTCATCGCTCCGGAAACCGACGTGGAACAGGTACTGGCGGCGGTGGAAAAGCTTGCCCCCGATGTGGTGATGGTGGACTCCATCCAGACCATGAATCATCCCCAGCTCAGCTCCTCCAGCGGTAGCGTCACTCAGGTGCGGGAGTGCACCGGCCTGTTGATCCGCATGGCCAAAGAGCGGGAAATCCCCGTGTTTATTGTGGGTCACGTCAACAAGGATGGGGGAATCGCGGGGCCTAAGGTTCTGGAGCATATGGTAGACGTGGTGCTTTATTTTGAAGGGGAGCGCCACTCCAACTACCGGATTTTGCGGGCGGTGAAGAACCGCTTTGGCTCCACTAACGAAATCGGCGTCTTTGAGATGGATGAACAGGGCCTTACCGATGTGGAAAACCCTTCCCTGATGCTGCTTTCGGGGCGGCCCCAAAATGTTTCCGGCACCTGTGTGGCCTGCGTCATGGAGGGAACCCGCCCCATTCTCGCGGAGACTCAGGCGCTGGTGAGCAAAACCGGCTTTGGAAATCCCCGGCGGATGACCACCGGCTTTGATTTTAACCGGGCGGCCATGCTTATCGCCGTGCTGGAAAAGCGGGCCGGCTTCTTCTTTGGCAATCTGGACGCTTATGTCAACATTATCGGGGGACTGCGGCTGGATGAGCCCGCCGCCGACCTGCCGGTGGTTCTGGCTCTGGTTTCCAACCTGCTGGACAAGCCCATCCCCGCCGATCTAGCCGCCTTTGGAGAGGTGGGGCTGGCCGGAGAAATCCGGGCGGTGCAGAGCGTGCGGCAGCGGGTGGGGGAATGCTCCCGGCTGGGCTTTAGCCGCATCATCCTGCCCAAAAGCTCCATGGCCCAGCTACAGGATACGGTGGCGGGCGTGGAGCTACTGCCGGTGAGCAACCTCTCTCAGGCTCTGGCTCTCATCCGGTAGGGAAGCAGCTTCGGCAGGCTGCCGGTAATAGCCGCAACCTCCCCGGGGAGACTGAGCCAGCTGAGTGATTTCATTGAGAGTGCAGTAACCCTCCTTTTGATACCGGCAGTTCTGATCGCAGCAAATCATATTCATGCTGACACCTCATTTCTTGTGGGGGGACACAGTATTGCAAACTTAATCGACCAAAATCTCTGAGCTATCGTCTTTTGAAAGGCGGTAGCTTTTCTGTTTTTACTATGGATGTTCGGGGCCGCAATATACTCAGGATAAAATTGCCGCCCTACTGGAAATAAAAGTATATTCCTTACCGGGAAAGGAACACTATTTTGTATGCGACTGGATACTTCTGTCCCTTCAAACCGGGGAAATTCCCTTGGAATTAAGCACTCGGTTCAAGGGGAAGAGCGGTTTTAAAAGGTTTGAATCACAACAGCTTCCCGGAGGTTTTTCGATGAAGAAGGTCCTGTTTTTTTTGTTTGCCTTGGGTATGGCGGCGGTGCTTTACAAGTTTCCTCGCATGGTGGAATCCTCCATCCCCTCCATATATTACGTCACTCCCAGTCAAAAATCCTACGAGAATGTTCTGAGCTGTACCGGAACTCTTCAGGCGGGGGAGCTTTATGAGGTGTACCTTTCCGCCGCCGCCATTCCTCAAAAGGTGCCCGTATCGGTGGGGGACCGGGTATCCCCCGGGCAGCTTTTGCTGGAGTTGACGCCCACCGCCCTGCTGGGGCAGGATACTCTAGCCATGCTGCGCAGTTACAGCGAATCCGCCACTTCTTTTGGAGATACAGACCTTGCATCGGTGGCGGCTCTGTACGGGCTGAGCAGCACACTGGGGGGCGGGCTCACCGATTACACCGATCTGGCGGAGCTGCTCCAGCTCTTGCAGGAAGAGCGGTTGAGCCACAGTCAGGCCGACCTGCTGCAAACGGGAGAGACCCACGTGTACTCTCCCGTTTCGGGAATTGTCACCGGAGTAGTGGTGCGGGAAAACGTGCCGGCACTACCCGGAGTCTCCCTCATCACCGTCAGCGATACCTCCAGCTATAAAGTGCTGGCCGCCGTGCCGGAAGGGGAAATCTCCAAGGTAAAGGTGGGGGATCAGGCCAAGGTGTGGTGCGGAGGAGCCGCGGCCCGGGAATACAGCGCCACCGTCACCCGGATTTTTCCCACTGCCCACAAGGCGCTGCGGGGCACCACTACCGAAACTGTAGTGGACGTGGAGCTTGCCTTGGACAACCCCGACGAATCCCTCAAGCCAGGCTTTACCGCCCGGGTCAACATTCTGGGGGGAGAGGATTACACCTTGATTACCGTCCCCTACGAAGCCATCCGGCAGGACGAAAACAACAACGAGTACGTCTATGTCTACCGGGACGGGAAGCTAAAGAAGAATCCGGTGGTTACCGGGCAGGAGCTGACTAACGAGGTGGAGATTCTGTCGGGGCTGGACCGGGAAAGCATCGTCATCTACAATCCCGGGGAGGTATCGGGAGAAGGTGCCATCATCCAATTAAAGGGGCGAGCCGATGTTACTTGACACCCTGCGGATTTCGGTAAAGAATCTGGGCCGGAAGAAGTCCCGCAGCACCCTGACCATTCTGGGCATTGCCATTGGGGTAGCCTCGGTGGTTCTGATTTCCTCCATGGGGGAAATCGGCAAATACACCGTGGGGGAAGAGCTGGACAGCCTTGGCGTGGGAGCCTTGATGCTCTCGGGTAATCAAAAGATGGTGGGCTCGGCTCTGACGGCGGAGCATCTGGAGGCGGTGCGGCAAAGCGGCGCGGTGGAAAGTGCCATCCCCATTATGGTCGACTACACCAAAAGCTACATGCGGGAACTGATGCTGGATGTGGTGGTGTGGGGAATCGACTACGGAGCCAATCAGGTCATCTCCATGGAGCCTCTCTATGGAAGGCTGATCACCAAAAACGATGTGGCGGCCGCCAAAAAAATCTGCGTGATCGACAAAAACATCGCCATGGCCTACTACAAGCGGGAGAATATCGTGGGCAAAAAGATTTCCCTGCAATTTAAAACCGGGAACGAGGAGTTCACGGTGGTGGGGGTGGTGGAGTCGGGGGGCAGCATTGTTCAGGGGCTGATGGGGGATTATATCCCCGCCTTCCTCTACACTCCCTATACCACCATGCAGCAGGCCATGGGCCGGGAAACCTTTGATCAGATAGCCGTCACCCTTCGACCCGGTGTAGAAGGGGAGGTGGCAGGCCCTCAGCTGGTGGGGATTGCCCGACAGGTACCCGGCAGCGGAAGTGGGCAGTTTAAAACGGAAAATGTACAGGGCCAGAAGGATAAACTGGGCTACGTCATGAACATGGTCACCATGATTCTCTCCTTGATTGCCGAGGTATCGCTGGTAGTGGCAGGCCTTAGCATCATGACAGTGATGCTGGTATCGGTGGGGGAGCGCACTCGGGAAATCGGCATCAAAAAATCCATCGGAGCTAGCCGCCAGAACATTTTGGTGGAATTTCTCATCGAGGCCTTTGTCATCTCCCTGATGGGAAGCCTCATCGGAGTAGGGGCGGGGGTCGGTATTATAGCTGCCGGTTGCGCCACCCTCAAACTCCCCGTGATTCTTAACCCGCAGCTTATCGGTATCTGCGTCCTCTTTGCTGTTCTGCTGGGAATGATCTTTGGGGTGTATCCGGCATCCATAGCTTCTCGCCTCAACCCGGTGGACGCCCTGCGCTGCGAATAAGCAGAGAAAAACAGTCACAAAAACCGTACCGCCCGCGTAGAATAATGGGGGGCACGGTTTTTAAGCTTTTATTGCCGAAACCCCCGTGTTATGCTATACTGAAAGCACAAAAAACGGGGAAACCCCCGGAAAGGAGGGCAAGAGGGATCACACGAAAAAAGGAGGGATGGAGTTCAGCAGTGTATCAGCCAAAGCGCCAGAACCGCTTGCCAAAAGCGGTTGACGAGGTGAGAGGGAAATCGAAATGCTCGGCGGATACCTCTCCGCTTGGCCCGACGCGTCAGGGCGGGACAAAAACGCGGGCAACCGCGCCAACAAATCCCAGCCTGCGGGTAAATCTAGGGGGTGTTGACAAACTAAGCTGCAAAGAAGACAAGAGGGATTTTTAGTACAAAAAGCAAAAACCGCCGTGGTTTTCATCGGCGAGAAATTTTGTAACGGGTACTGAATCAATTGCCGCAGTTTTTCGAGGAGCGATTTTATTGTCAGCCCTAACATCAGGAGCAGCTTTATGTGTGGATTTATTGGATATACCGGCGCGGCATGCGCCTTAGATACGATATTGGACGGCCTTTCCAAGCTGGAGTACCGAGGCTATGATGTTTCCGGTCTTTCCCTTCTGTTGGACGGCCAAATTGAAACTCTTCAGGGAGAGCGCCTGCCCTCCTTGACCGAACGGGCGGCCCTGCAACCGCAGCTTAGGCAAAGCCTTTGCGGCATCGGCGGAACTCGGTGGGCTCCTCCCCACGGGGCAAACTGGGAAAGCTGCGGGGTTCCCCACGCCACCTCCCGGCTAGCGCTGGTTCACAGCGGCATTTTGGAAAACTCCCGGGAGCTGCGAGAGTTACTGGAGGGCAAGGGCTACACCTTCCAATCCAAAAGCGACTGTGAGGTGGCGGCCAAACTGCTGGACTCACTCTACGCAGGGGATCCGGTAAAGGCTCTGGCCCAAGCTGACAGTATGCTGGAAGGCTCCTATGCCTTGGCTGTTCTCTTCGTGGATCAGCCGGAAACCCTCTACGGCATCGGCAAAAGCAGCCCTCTGGCCATCGGGCTGGGAGAAGGGGAGAGTTTTTTGGTCTCCGATTGCTCCGCCCTGCTGGGGCATACCCAAAAGTATTACGCTTTGGAGGACGGGGAGATTGCCTGCCTGTCTCCCCACCAAGTTCAGGTGCTGGATTCCGAGGGCCATCTCCGCAGCAAGGAGTGCAAAACAGCCTGCAAGGACCTGTGGAAGATTCAAAAGGGCGAGTACGACCACTTTATGCTCAAGGAAATTTGCGAGCAGACCTCGGTGCTGACTCATACCCTGCGGCCCCGCATCTACAAAGGGCTGCCCTCCTTTGAGATGGATGCTCTGCCCGAGGATTTCTTTACCCGCTACACCCAAATTCATGTCATTGCCTGTGGAACCGCCATGCATGCCGGGACGCTGGGCAAAGACTTTATCGAGACCTTGGCCCACCTTCCCGTAACGGTGAGCCTGGCTTCCGAATTCCGCTTCCGAGAGCCTGTGATCCCCAAGGGGACCTTGGTTCTGGCCATTTCCCAGTCGGGAGAGACCACGGACACTCTGGCCGCTTTGAGTGTGGCTAAATCCCAAGGGGTAGACACCCTTGCTATGGTCAATGTCCCCGGTTCTACCATGGCCTGGCAGGCGGACTACGTCCTCTACACCCACGCCGGACCCGAAATTAGTGTGGCCAGCACAAAAGCTTTTATGGTACAGGTAGGCGTACTCTATCTGGTCGCCATTGAATTTGCAAGGGCTCACGGCAGAATGGACGACGCCCAAGCCCGGGATACCCTGCAGTCTCTGCTGGAAGCCATCGGAAGCATTGGACAGGTGCTGAATCAAAAGGAACTGATCCGGCAACAGGCCAAGGAAATCGCTCCGGTAGAAAGCATCTTCTATATTGGGCGGGGGCTTGACTGGCCCATGATGATGGAAGGCTCTCTCAAGCTCAAGGAGGTTACCTACATACACTCGGAGGCCTACGCCGCCGGAGAGTTTAAGCACGGGGCCATCTCTCTGGTTGCACCGGGGATGCCGGTGGTGGCTTTGGCGACCCAACAGAAGCTGATTCCCCAGATGCTGGACAATATCCGGGAGATCAGCGCCCGGGGAGGCAGGGTTCTGACCCTTTGCCGCAGGAGCGCCGCCATCGATGATGAGATGAGCAAACACGCCATCCTGCTCCCCGATCTGGATGATCTCTTTATGCCCATCCCCGCAGCGGTAGCCCTTCAGCTACTGGCCTACTATACGGCGGTAGCCAAGGGCCGGGATGTGGATACCCCCCGGAACCTTACCAAAGCGGTGACGGAATAAGGTTCTACAAGCGACGCAAAAGAGCCATGGGAAGTGTTCCCATGGCTCTTTTGCTTAAGAACCACCAGCTCTGCTGGTGGAGAAAGACCTTTATAGGTTTTATACTGAGGAAATTATGCAATTAAAAAAAGGTAGAAATAGAAGCAAATGCATGCCCGGATCATATCCATATGCTGATTAGCATACCACCAAAGTTTAGTGTATCGCAGATAATGGGGTATCTAAAAGGGAAGAGCAGCCTGATGATATTCGACCGACATGCAAATCTGAAGTATAACTATGGCAACACGCACTTCTGGGCTATTACGTGGATACGGTAGGTAGGAATAAAAAGCAGATAGCAGGAGTATATCAAAAAGCAACTGGAGGAGGACCAATTATCGGATCAGATGAGTTTGAAGGAGTACACTGACCCATTTATGGGTAGCAAGAATACCAAGGCATAAAAGTACCCCTTTAGGGGGTTGCCCGAAAAAACCAATACGGATGGCAGACCTTTCGGGGCCCCCCTTTAGAGGCATTGTCTGTATCATTCCCTTCTAGGGCCATTTCAAGCCTCCGACTAAGCCGGAGGCTTTGACTATTGCAGCATCTGTTTGCTTAACCTTTCAGCAAGGCGCGGCGTTCCCGGTAGTCGGGCAGAATACTTTCGATGAGAGCATAAAACTCCGGCCCGTGGTTTTTATGTCGAATATGGGCCAGTTCATGAACTACCACATAATCGATGGCCTCTGGTGGGTAGCTCATCAGGCGGCAGGAAAAGCAAAGCCTGTTTTGATAGCTGCAGCTACCAAAACGAGTTCGGGCGGCTGTAATGGTGACGGCGGCAGGGGAGAGACCCATTAGCTTAGCGTAGTGCTCCACTCGCTGGGGAATCAGCTGCCACCCTAGTTGAGCCAGGACATCCAGTTCCTCCAGCGTCGGTTCCGGACGGGCCAATCGACGCTGTCGCTGAACCTCCTGATGCTTTGCAATCCACAAACTCTTTTCCAGCAAAAAGCGCTCAATTTCTTTTTGAGGCAGTTTCATGGGAGCCCGCACCAGAACCAACCCATCCCGTGTAATCTCTACCGCTATTGTTTTGCGTTTGGAGCGCTTGAGTTCATATTCCATGATTTAACTCCTTTACTCGGTAAGAGTGTATGAAGAAAGTATAACATAGATTATATTTAAAAGGGGGGCACTTCGCACAAAACGGAGCTTAATTCCAGCCTTGGACAAACTTCGATATATAGAGCTTGAAAAGCAGATTCTATTGCGTATCTACGAAGATTTGAAGGGGCTTCTTTGAGATACACTATTTCGCTAAATAAAAATTTAGCGCAATATAGGGTAGTAAAAGTACTTCGTTTTTTAATAGAGCACATGATAACTTTATGTTTCGATCTCAAGATAGCAAGAACATTGATATGCGTATTCTATAAGTGAGTTGCTTGCTTCAACTCATTCAACCATTCATTGTATTAATTGTAATAATTTTTCTATTTTTATAATATTTTTTATGAAACATTGACTTTTTCTTATATTTACCTTATTAATAGTAGTAGCTTAATGTGCTTAATCAAAACGGGAGGAATCACTAAATGGCAGACTATCTCATTGGAACCGACATTGGAACCTCCGGAACAAAAACTATCCTCATGGATACCACAGGAACTCTGATTTCCTCTGATTTGCAGGAATACGATGTGCTCACCCCCAAGGCTCTCTGGGCAGAGCAGTGGCCCGATGTCTGGCTGAACGCTACTCTTACCTCAATCGAAAACGCGGTCAAAAAAGCCGGAGTACTTGCTGGGCAGATTAAAGGCATTGCCATTAGCGGCTTATATGGCGGCAGCGGTATTCCATTGGACGAAAACATGGAGCCGGTGCGTCCCTGCCTAATCTGGATGGATCGTAGAGCCGAGGAGCAGGAGCAATGGGTGCTGCAAAACATTGGCTCCCAACGGCTGCACGAGATTACCCACAACGGCACCGACCCCTATTATGGCTATACCAAGATACTGTGGATCAAGGATAATGAGCCGGAAAACTGGGCAAAAATAAGACTCTTCCTTCCTCCTAATGCCTATGTTATCTATAAGATGACCGACGAAATTGCAGTGGACTATTCCTCAGCTGGTAATATTGCCGGAATTTTTGATATTGAAACACGCACCTGGTCCAAGGAGATGCTGGATGCCATGGGAATTCCCCTGAGTATGATGCCCCAGCGAATTGTAGAATCCAGTGATATTGTGGGAACTCTTACTCCTCAAATAGCAGAGCGTTTGGGTCTCCAAGCAGGAATTCCCGTCTGCGCCGGCGGAGTGGACTGTGTTGTGGCAACTTTGGGACTGGGTGTATTCGAGCCGGGTTCTTATGCCGCTGCCATTGGCACGTCCATGTGTGCTGCCTTAGTGCACGACAAGCCCATCCATGCTGACGGCCTCATCGAAATGCCCTATGTCAAAGATGCAAAGCGTCTGAGCTATTCCTTTGGCGGAGGGGCCACGGCAGGTGCCTTGATTAAATGGTTCCGGGATCATTTTGCCCGAATGGAAAAGGAAATTGAAGAGAAAGGAGGAGAAAACGCCTATGTCGTTTTGGACCGGGAGGCGGCTGAAATTGCGTCGGGAAGCGAAGGTGTGCTGGTTCTTCCCTACTTTATGGGTGAGCGCAGTCCTGTATGGGACACCAATGCTAGAGGGGTGATATTTGGACTTTCTCTGGTACATACAAGAGCCCACGTTTACCGGGCGTTTTTAGAGGCAGTGGCCTATTCTCTGCGTCACTCCATGGAAAGTACCCATGCCGATCTGGGAGAGTACATTTTGGTGGCGGGGGGTGTGGCTAAATCCAGACTCTGGCGGCAGATTATTGCCGATGTGACCGGATATGCCGTTGCCTGTCCAGTCAATGATGTAGAGGCAAATTTGGGTGATGTCATGCTGGCCGGTGTAGGAACCGGGCTTTTGACCTGGGGGGATGTGAAATCCTGGCAGATACTAGACGAAAAAGTGCAGCCCAACCCGAAGGCCCACAAGCTGTATAGCCAATACTATACGCTCTATCACTCAGTATATCAAAACCTTAAGGAAGATATGAAAACCATCGCAGCCTTGGCAAACAATAAAATTTAGATATAGTAAAACAGGGCTAACACAATCCAAAAATGTCAAAGCCTCTATAGCCACAGCCGCTATAGGCGGTTTGAGCGGAATTGATAAAGACAAACGCAAGCCTTACACAGAAGGAAATATGAGATATGCCGCGTACTCCTCTCCCCCATCGGCTGAGCTCTGTGAGCCTTTTGGGTCACACTAAAAGACACCAGATTTAAACTTTTCCAAATCGGGCCTGATGCGAAATCGCAGCGGGCCTGTTTTCCTATTTGATCGGAAACTTGTTACCGGTACAGGAAGAAAACATAGACAAAGTGATAAATGCATGTCCATCAAATCAGAGGGAGATAGGGTTGTGCAAAATAAATTCAGAACATTTCCGGTGAGTAGCAAACTGTTTTTAGTAACCTTTGGAATGACACTGATACTGATTGTTGTGGTATGGAAGACTGTCTATGAAAATTACGCACAGGTTTTAAAAGACAACGAAATCAAATACAACCTGTTGGCCAGCGATAAAACAAAATCCCAGTTTGACTTTACCATCACTCTGATTCAAAATACTACCGCTACCCTTGCGGCTAACGCAGAGATTCGAGAGCAGTTGGACCGGGTTTACGACATCGGCCTCCACGCCAGAGAAGACCTTCAGGCCCGCAAAGAAATCGAACTTTTGTTAAACAGTGTACTGGAAATGCAGTCCTATATTATGGATATCCATGTTATCACTTTAAGCGAGGAGGTGGTGTTTTCCAGCTTTCCCGGCGTTGATGTGCGGGGTCTTTACAATACCTACGGCACCTACTTTAAACGGGCTATAGAAGAGGACCAGAGCGAATTCTGGTTAGGGGGCTACGATCGGACCATGTCTTATATCCAGCCTATTTACCATTTAAATCCCCGCGCGGTGATGGGGCTAATTGTCATCAACATCAATTACGACTTTGTCCGGGAGATGTTTATGGCTTCGGCCATTCAGGCCAACGAGCGGATTTTAATCGTCAATTCCGAGGGACAAATCATTTTTAACTTCCCTCATTTTACTTCCTACACGCCTTTTTTGGAGCTCTACCCGGACATTTTGGTCCTTGATCACTTGCAAATGGAGGGAAAAGTATTCGGACAGGACAGTATCATTGTTTCCGAGACCATCAATATGGCGGACTGGAAGATTATCCGCCTTATTGATATGGAAAGCATCACGGCAGAAACCAGCCGGGTCAGCAAGTTGCTACGGCTGGTGCTGGTAGCCAGCGCCGTAATTTCCCTTTTCTGCAGTCTGGCACTTTCCCGGCTGATTACCAAGCCCATCCGCCATCTGCGGGATGCCTGCCAGCGGGTGGAGCAAGGAGATTTGACCACTAGAGTGGAAATCCACTCCCGGGATGAGATGGGCAATCTGGGCAAAACCTTTAATATGATGATTGTCCAACTGAGAGAATCCTTTGAAAAAGAGATTCAGGACCAACAGCGCAAGGCGGAAATGCAGTTCCAGATTCTTCAGGCCCAAATCAACCCTCATTTTCTTTATAATACCCTGGACTCCATCAAGTGGATGGCGGTAATGCAAAATGCAAACAACATAGCTGAAATGAGCACGGCACTCATCCAACTGCTCAAATATAATCTGGCCCAGCCGGGTGCCGATACCACTCTGCAGGACGAAGTAGAAAGCGTTAAAAATTATGTGCGTATTCAGCGGTTCCGCTATTCCGACAACTTTGACCTGACCACTCGGCTGGACCCGGAAACCCTCCGTTACAAAGTACTGCGGTTCATGCTGCAGCCTTTGGTGGAAAACAGCATTCTCCACGGCTTTGAGAATCTGGATACCCGTTATCAAATTAGCATTGCTTCCTTCTTATCCGGCGACCTACTGCACATTAAGGTGATTGATAACGGTTCGGGGATGAACCCGGAACGCACCCGGCAGGTAAACGAAGGGTGGGACAAGGGAACCCGATTTAACAAAAATATTGGAATTCAAAACATCCGCGAACGCATCCAGCTGCATTTTGGCAAGGAGTATGGACTGACCTACAGCAGTGAGCCCTATGTGGGAACCATAGCCGAGCTGATTTTGCCCATCATTCCGGGGGACAACGATCAGCCAATCCAAAAGGAAGGAGAGGACGTGCCGTGAAACGGGTGTTAATCGTGGACGACGAATATCTGGTGCGTCTGGGACTGAAAACGACCATTGACTGGGAGGCTCATGGTTACCGGATTGTAGGCGAGGCAGCCAACGGAAAAGAAGCCTTGGAGCTGTTTGATCAGGTCAACCCGGACATTCTGATGACAGATATTAAAATGGCGGTGATGGATGGTCTGGAACTGATTTCCGGCATCAAGGAGCTGGGCCGGCGGGTTCAGGTGGTGATTCTAAGCAACTACGACGACTTTTCTTACGCCAGAAAAGCCATGGCGCTGGGCGCGTCCCGCTATCTGCTGAAATCGGAGATCAGTGAAACTGCGCTGATTGAGATGCTGCACTCCCTGCGGCTGGAAGAAAGGGACGACGGAGGATTGTCCGACGATCCGGAGCCGACACGGCGCAAGTATCTTCAAGAGCAGCTGTTTGGGTTTTCTGCCGATGCCAATATTGATCCGGCCCTCCTCTCCCCTCCCCCGACCGGGCTGTTTCCCAATCCACCTTATTTAGCCATCAAGTGCGGTTGCCTTTCCCCCACCTTTGAGGATGCCCCGGATATGCCCCTAAAAACTCTTCAATCTATCGTTGCTTCCTCCTTTGATTTCGAGGATGTCACCTGCTGTACGGCAGTGTTTAAAAGTAGTTTGTACCTGACCATGCTCTGCTCGGTAAAAAAGTTGGAACCTCATTACATGGAGCGGGTGGAAGAACACTGCCGGATGATGATACGCAATATTCGCAATTATCTAGATTTTGAGGTTCGATTGGGGGTGAGCGTACTGGGAGATTCGACAGATTTCCCCAGCATGCTAGCTCAGGCGGAGGAAGCAAGGAAGGACAGTTTTTTTACCCAAAACTCCATCACCATATTTGAAGAAAGGTCCGTGGTCCCGGATTTGACAGGCACCCGGGTAAGCCACTCAAAAGTCAAGCGACTGGTGGGTGCCAAGAATGGGGCTCATTTAACGGAATACATCAATCTGGTTTTTTCCAGACTGGAGACCCAGCGGTACTATCCAGCTGTTAAAAGCGCCTTTGTGGATTTTCTCTCGGTGGCAAAATCCATTTGTGAAGAACAGACTCTAGATCTTTCTACCGGCCTTAACCAAGTAAAATTTGATTACGATAACCTTAGCCGCATCCCCTCTTTAGAGCACGCCAAGCTCTATCTGCTGGATATTTATTCCACCATCTTTGAAACAATACAGAGCAACAACAGCAGCTACAGCTATACCATCCGCAAATGCATGGAATACATTGGAGAAAACTATGCCCTCAACATCTCCCAGGAAGATGTGGCCAAGGCTGTTGAGATCAGCAGCAGCTACCTGTCTATGATCTTTAAGCAGGAGACAGGAATCAATTTTGTTGCTTATTTAAACGAATTCCGCATCGAAAAAGCCAAGGAGCTCCTCAAGGGTACCAACCTGAAAATTTATGAAATTGCGGAAAAGGTGGGATTTGCCAGTCCTTATTACTTTAGCCGTGTTTTTAAGGATTTGACCGGGTGCTCCTGTAAGGAATACCGAGATCAAATTTATAATACTTAGGCAATCTATATAAATTATATTATGTAATCAGTTGTATTTAATTTGTTATACATAATATTTACCTAAAAATTTTGATAATTATCCTAAATTATTTAATACTTGTTAAAGAGTTGTCAGGTCCTTCATAAAAGATTACTGAATTTCAAAAATATCTGCATTTCTATTTTGGGAGACTTTTTCTACAATGAAATACAAGGTAAGATGCAAACCACAACACATTGATAGGACATAAGGAGGTATTGATCCATGAGTCAGACCAAGCGCTTCAAGCAAGGTGTTTCCATTTTCCTGGTTTTAACCTTGGCAATCGGAATGTTTTCCGGCTGCGGTGGTTCCGCACAAACTCCCCCCAGCAGTGCAGCCCCGGGTAGTAGCAGCCCTGCTCCCCAGAGCAAGGTTGCAGATGTGCAGCAGCAGGCTCAAAGCTCCGATGATTTTGATTGGAAGCAGTATGAGGGCGCCACCGTTAAAGTCAGCTTTGTCCAGCATACCGTAGCTGATGCCATTGTTTCCAAGTTGCCGGAGTTTACCGAAAAAACCGGCATTCAGGTAGAGTATTCCATCACCCCGGAAGCAAGCTACTTTGATAAGCTCTCCACCTCTCTGTCCAGCCGCAGCGGAGATCCGGATTTGTTCATGTCCGGAGCCTATCAGCTTTGGGACTATTCCACCGCAGGCTTTGTAGAGGATTTGGGCAACTTCTTGGGAGATGCCTCTAAAATTACCTCGGACTACGACTTTGAGGACATCGTTCCCAGTGCCGTGGCCGCCCTGAGATGGAATGGAATTCCCGGATACCCTGTGGGCGAAGGTGCTCAGCTGGCCCTGCCTCTGGCTTTTGAAATCTACTCCCTGGCCTACAACACCCGCGCTTTTGCGGAAAACAATCTGGAGGTTCCCAAAACCTATGAAGACCTGCTAAAGGTTTGCGATGCATTGCAGGGGTGGAACGGACCCGGCTCCTACGCCATTGCCCTTCGCGGTGCCCGAGACTGGGGTACTATCCATCCTGGATACATGAGTACCTACGCCAACTTTGGCGCTGTGGACTTTGCGCAGCAGGACGACAAGCTGGTCTCCATGGTCAACTCCCCTGAGGCCATTGCCATGACGGAATTCTGGGTGGAGCTCATCAAACGGGGCGGCTCCAGTTCCTGGTCCAATTACACCTGGTACGAAGCAGGCGCCGATCTGGGTGCCGGCAAGGCTGCCATGATGTTTGACGCCGACAACAACGGGATCCATCAGAACTGGGACGGTGCTTCCCAAGAGGCCGGAAACATTGCTTGGACTGTGATGCCCGTCGCCAAGGAAGGTGATACCCCCAATTCCAACTACTGGACCTGGGCCATGGCCATGAACAGCGCTTCTAAAAACAAGGATGCCGCCTGGATGTTCCTGATGTACTTCACCAGCAAAGAATTCGCCCACTACGCCTCGGTGGATATGAATAGCCTGGACCCCGCCAGAACCTCTGTCTGGGATTCCGATGCCTTTAAGAGCAAAATGGCCAAACAGCCCGGCTATATCGAAACCTACAACGCTACCATCGACAGCACCACCATCCTCTTTACTCCTCAGCCCTATTTCTTCGAAACTACAACCGAATGGGCCGCCACCTTGCAGGATATCGTCGCCGGACAGTACGGCTCAGTGAAGGAAGGTATGAACGCTCTTAAGGCAAAAATCGACAAAGCTGTATCGGATATCGATCTGTCGGCCTATTATTAACCGGTCCACCCTGAAGCGACTGAAGAGCTGCCGTATCCGGGGTTCCCGGATACGGCAGATTTCAAAATCAAGCATTTGATCTTTCGAATACAAAGGGGGAAACCCAATGCCGAAACTGAATGTCTCCCATCCAGACATTAATTACAACGAGGTGCCTAAGAATATCCGGATGCGTCCCTATTATATTATCGCCCCGGGGCTTCTGATTTTGATCGGCATCCTGATTCCATTTGTAACAGCTATCTTTCTGTCCCTGACCAACTATTCCTTTCGGTTACCCCACTGGAAGCTGATCGGGCTGAAAAACTGGATTGACACTCTCACTGACCCCAGTTTTTACCATGCCCTGTGGGTTACCATAAAGTACGCCGTATTTTCTACCGGAACCCAAATGATTCTGGGTACTGTCATCGCCCTATTGTTGCGGAAGGATACCCGCTACAGCCGAATCCTCAAGGTACTGTTCACCTTCCCGCTGATGGTGGCTCCGGCCATTGCCGTTCTGATTTGGCAGCTGATGACCTCCAACTCTATCGGCGTACTGGAAAAACTGCTGAATGTCTTTGGAGTATTTGGATTCCCCTGGGCTTCCAGCCACTCCACAGCCATGTTTACGGCGGTGCTGATCGACACCTGGGTCAATACCCCCTTTATTCTTCTTCTGGTGCTGGCAGGACTACAGTCTTTACCCAAGTCCCCTTTTGAGGCAGCGGAAGTGGATGGAGCTAGTCGCTGGTTTATCTTTAAAACCCTGACCTTGCCCATGCTCAAGCCTTTTCTATACATCGCATTGCTGTTTCGGCTGATGGCTTCGCTCCAGGAGTTCGGCATTATCTACGCTTTGACCAAAGGCGGGCCGGGAGATACCCTAATGAACATTTCCCTTACTGGCTATATGACCGCCTTTCAATACCAGAGGCTGGGGTCGGCTCTCCCCTATTTGCTGGTGCTGTGGACTATTGTCAACATTTCAGCCAAATTCTTGGTCAAGCGCCAACGCAAGCTGGCCAAACAGGCACAGGGCTACTGATAAGGAGGGAAACTCATGTCACAGCAAACCCAGCTTTTGGATTCTAGCCAAAATCGCAAAACCATGCTGATTTTGGAGGATTTTGGGCGCAATCTGGGACTGACCTTCTATGCCCTGTTTGCCCTGTTTCCATTGGTATGGATGGTGATCTGTTCCTTGAAAGCAGACGCCGAAATGTATAACACTGTCTTTGTATTTACCCCCACTTTAGACAACTACAAGGCTGTACTTCTGGGAACCGATTATTTTAAGGCCTTTTTTCAGAACCTAGTGGTTTCCGGCGGTGCCGTATTGCTCACTGTTGTGGCGGGAGTACCGGCGGCCTATGCTCTGGCCCGGTACGATTTTAAAAAGAAGGAAGACGTGGCTTTTCAGATTCTATCCTTCAAGTTTGCCCCTGAGATTATGGTGATTCTTCCCGTGTTCCTCATCTTTCAGAAAATCGGTCTGTACGACACCTATTTTGGCCTGATCTGGGTCTATCAGCTGATCACCATGCCCCTGCTTATCTGGGTGGTTCGCGGTTATTTTGAGGATATCAGCGTGGAAGTGGAACAGGCGGCTCAGTTGGATGGCTACCGGTGGTTCGATGTCTTTTTCAAGACATTGGTTCCCTTGATCAAACCCGGCCTTGTGGCTTCCGGATTGCTGGCCTTTATCTTTGCCTGGAACAGCTTTACCTTCCCGCTGGTGCTCAGCGGCTTCAACATACAGACCATTACAATTACATCTCTGCGCTACATCGCTTCGGACACGGTGCATTATGGACAGGTGGCGGTGGCGGCACTGATTGCGGTCCTGCCGGAAATCACTGCCCGTCTCTTTATCCAAAAGCATCTGGTCCGGGGACTGAGCTTTGGCGCCGTCAAGGGATAATGGAGGGGATCACATGGCTCGCATAACTCTGGAACGCATTGTCAAGCGCTACGGAAAAAATGTAGCCCTTGACGGGCTGGACCTGGATATACAGGACAATGAATTTTTTGTTCTGTTCGGTCCGGCGGGAGCAGGAAAAACAACTCTGCTCAAAACCATTGCCGGTGTGGAATTCCCTCAGGAAGGGCTGATAAAAATTGGAGACGAAATTGTCAACCACGTAGAGCCCATGTACCGCAACGTGTCCATGGTATTTGAAAACTACGCCCTGTATCCCCACCTGAATGTGTATGACAACATTGCCTCCCCCATGCGCAGCAAGCTATACCGGCAGGACGAGGCTACCATCCATCAGCAGGTGGAGCGGGTGACCAAAATGATGAAGATCGACCATCTGTGGGAGCGCAGACCCAGCCAGCTTTCCAACGGGCAGCGCCAGCGGGTGGCTATCGGGCGTTGTTTGGTGCGAAGCCCCAATGTGTTCCTGATGGATGAACCTTTGGCTCATCTGGACGCCAAGCTCCGCCATTTTATGAGGGGGGAGCTCAAGGAGATGCAGAGCTCTTTCAACTCCACCACCATTTACGTTACCCACGACTATATGGAAGCCATGTCTCTGGCAGACCGCATTGCTGTTTTAAACTACGGCAAAATCGAACAGCTAGGCACCAGTTTGGAAATGTATTATACCCCCTGTAATGAATTTGTCGCCCGTCTGTTTGGGGAACCGGAAATCAACATCTTTCCCGGTGAAGTGGAGGAGGAGAACGGGTGTTTGGGAGTTAGGGCCCTGGGCCAGCAGGAGCTAATGCCTATTGAGGAAGATGCCGCACAGGTCCTGCGAGAAAAGGAAGTCCGTCAGGTGGATGTAGGAATCCGGGGCAACGATATTTCCTTTTCTTTTACGCCCCGGGAAGGCTCCATGGCCGGTACGGTATACGCCAACGAGCCCATCGGAAATAAGGTGGTCATGACGGTGGACATCCACGGCACCCACCTGTCCCTTGTGGCCCCCAATGATACGCAGGCTCGTATCGATCAGCCGGTTTACATTCGGCTTAATATGAAAAACGCTATCTTTTTTGATGGACAGACCCAAGAGTACATTACCCGCAGTCAGGCGCAAAGCCACATCTGCTCTAAGGGTATGCCAATCAGTGAAAGGGGGTGAGGAATTGGCACAACTGGTATTAAAGAATCTTTATAAGCGTTACGATAATCAGAAAAAATCACTCTTTCGGAAAAAGAAACCGCCCAATGATTACGCCGTTAAAAACCTGTCCTTTTCCTGTCACGACGGTGAATTCATCGGTATTTTAGGGCCTTCCGGATGCGGCAAATCCACCACTCTTCGCATGATTGCGGGGCTGGAGGAATTCACCGCCGGGAACGCCTATATCGGGGACATACGCATCAACGATCTCAAGCCCAAGGATCGCAACATCGGCCTTGCCTTCGAGGATTACGCCCTCTACCCTCCCCTGACAGTTTACGAAAATCTGGCCTTTAACATGAGGGCCAAGGGGAAATCCAACGAGGAGATTAAAAAAGCGGTGAACTATGTGGCCCCCCTCCTCAAGGTGGACGATCTGCTGGACATGAAGCCCCCTGCCCTTTCCGGTGGACAAAAGCAGCGGGTCAACATTGCCAGAGCCATTGTCCGCAGACCGGGATTGCTGCTTCTGGATGAGCCCCTGAGTCACTTGGATGGAAAAATGCGACAGACTCTGCGGCACGAAATCAAGCGGATGCACCACGAAATCAAGTGTACCACCATCATTGTCACTCACGACCAGATGGAAGCCATGTCTCTGGCCGACCGCATCGTCATCATGAAGGATGGGGAACTTCAGCAGATGGGTACTCCCTTGGAGGTATACGACAACCCCGCCAACGAATTTGTGGCCGGATTTATCGGGGAACCCCCCATGAACCTGCTTCGCTCTACTATTGTAACAGCAGGCCGTGGCTTTTTATTTACCTTCGCCGACAGCGATTTGCGGGTAGAGGTACCGGAGCGGTACGATTCGCTGATTCACGATGGCATGGAGGTAACGTTGGGTGTTCGCCCGGTGGACGTCAGGGTAGCTAAAAAGGAAACCGCAGGCAGCTTTGTGCCCATTGCCTTTTACGAAAATTTAGGGGACGAGCGCCGGATCGGTGTGCGGGTAGGCTCTATGCTGCTGAACATGGCCACCCCCGATGCTGTTTATTTTGAGCGGGGGCAAATGGTGCAGCTGGAATTCAAGGCAGAAAAAACCCACCTGTTCCACCCCGGCACCGGAGAGCGGATCCGTTAAATTGATTGATAGAAAGGTGGAAAACAGCCATGAGTGTACCCAAAACAATGAAAGCACTGGTAGCCTACAAAAGCGATGATTATAGGCTGGAGCTTGCATACCCCACTCCCACATGCGGACCCGACGACATCATCATCAAAACAGAAGCCTGCGGCATCTGCGCCGGGGATTTAAAATGTTCCCACGGAGCCGCCATGTTCTGGGGAGACGAGATGCAGCCCTCTTGGGTTAAGCCTCCCTTTATTCCCGGCCATGAGTTCTTGGGGACCATTGTGGAGCTGGGCAAGAACGTCACCGGCTTTGCTCTTGGGGAGCGCATCATCGCCGACCAGATTCTTCCCTGTGGGGAGTGCAGGTTCTGCACCTCGGGCCGGTACTGGATGTGCCAGCCCCACAACATCTTTGGTTTTCAGGCGGAAAACAACGGCGGCATGGCGGAGTATGTCCGCTATCCCAAGCATTCGGTGGTTCACAAGGTACCCAGCGAAATGAGCTTGGAGGCCGCATTGCTCATCGAACCCTACGGCTGTTCTAAGCACTGTGTGGACCGGGGCAATGTCCAGTGTGATGATGTGGTGGTGCTGTCCGGTGCAGGTACCCTGGGTCTTGGTATGGTGACCTACCTGCGGATGAAGAATCCCGCCAAGTTGATTGTGCTGGATATGATCGATAGCCGACTGGAAAAGGCCAAAGAGTTCGGCGCTGATCTAGTCATGAATCCCGGTAAGGAAGATGTGGTGTCCAAGGTGATGGAGCTGACCGACGGATACGGCTGCGACGTATACATAGAAGCGACGGGGCATCCTTCCTCGGTGATTCAGGGGATGAACATGATTCGCAAGCTGGGGCGCTTTGTGGAATTTTCCGTGTTTTCTCAGCCCACCACTCTGGACTGGTCCATCATTGGGGACCGGAAGGAGTTGGATGTTCTGGGAGCCCATCTCTCCCCCTACTGCTACCCCTTCGTCATTGAAAACATTGCCAACGGCAAACTGAAAACCGACGGCGTTGCCTCCAGCTTCTTCCCCATTGAGCAGTGGGAAAAGGCTTTTGAATACGCCTCCGGCAAGCATGGAGATTTAAAGGTAGCCATTACATTCTAAAAACCCATGCGGCAGATTGCATTGTGTGGTCTGCCGCCCTGTTTATTAAGGGAGAAGTGATATGGAGTTGTGGAAACAGTGGCGCCTTGGCCTCTATGAAAAAGCCCTGCCCGACAACCTGAACTGGGAGGAAAGGCTAATAGAGGCCAAGGCGGCAGGCTATCATTTTATGGAAATGAGCGTGGATGAATCCGATGAACGAATCGCCCGGCTGGACTGGAGCCGGAAAGAGGTAGAGCGGGTTCTGCATTTTAGCCGTGAGGCAGAGCTTCCCATTGAGAGTATTTGTTTTAGCGCCCAGCGCCTTTTTCCCCTGGGAAGCGGGTTGCCCGGCGGAGAACAGCAGGCTCTCAAGCTGCTGGAACAGGCGGTTCGTCTGGCGGCCTGTATGGGAATACGAATCATCCAGCTCCAAGGCTATGACTGCTACTACGGGGAGACTTCCGGTGCTACCACTAAAGAGCGGTTTCTGCGCAATTTGAGCAAAGGTGTGGCCTATGCCGCAAGCTATGGGGTAACTCTTGCTCTGGAAACCATGGAAAACGACTTTATGAACACCATTGAAAAGGCCATGTATTATGTGAAGGAAGTCAATTCCCCCTACCTGCAGGTTTACCCCGACATTGGTAATATCTCCAATGCCACCCAGTATGTTTGCCGGGATATTCGTGCCGGAAAAGGCCACATTGTAGCCGCACACCTCAAGGAGACGGTGCCCGGCAAATTTCGGGAGATTCCCTATGGCGCTGGACATGTGAACTTCCCCTTTGCCATCCGAACTCTCTGGGATCAGGGGGTACGGCGGTATGTGGCGGAATTCTGGCATCTCGGCGAAGAAAACTGGAGGGAGATTGCAAGGAAAAACCGCCTATTCCTTCAGGAGCAGTTTGAGGCGGCCATGAAGCTGTAAAGATTCTCCTAACGCAAGTGTACACCTGGAGGAATCACGCCGGAGAAAGGAGCGGTTATGAAGCGCTACGCAGTCGGTCTGGACAATGGAGGCACTGTCATCAAAGCGGCAGTATTTGACATGAAAGGTGAAGAAATTGCTGTTGCCTCCCGGCAGACACCCATCACCACCCCCCACTCCGGTTACATCGAACGGGATATGGAGGAACTGTGGCTGAGCAACTGCGACTGTGTCCGGGAAGTTCTCAGGAAGTCTGCCATCGATCCCAAGGCAGTAATTGGCGTGGCGGTCTGTGGCCACGGCAAGGGGCTGTATCTCTGGGGCAAAGACGGAAAGCCTGCCTATCAGGGAATTGTTTCCACCGATAACCGGGCCTGGCGATATCCCGAGAAATGGCGGCAGAACGGCACCTTTGAAAGACTGTACCCCCAGCTCTGCCAGCAACTGATGGCCTGTCAGCAGGTTTCCCTTCTAGCTTGGATGAAGGAGCACCGGCGGGAAGTTTACGACAATATCCAATATGTTTTTTCTGTCAAGGATTATATTCGGTTTCGCCTGACAGGTACAGCTCGCAGCGAAGCCACCGATATTTCCGGATCCGGTCTCATGGATATCCGTAATATCCGCTTTGACCCCAACATGCTGGAGGCTTTGGGGATTGGAGAGGTCTACGATAACATTCCACCCCTGTGCTATTCCAGCGAAGTGGCGGGCTATGTTTCGGCCCAAGCGTCCCAACTGACCGGCTTGCCCGAAGGGACACCGGTGGCCGGGGGCATGTTTGACATTGATGCCTGCGCCATTGCTTTAGATGTTACCGATTCTCAGGCTTTGTGCACCATAGCGGGGACTTGGAGCATCAACGAATTCATATCCCGGGAACCTGTCACCGACGGCAGCATTGCTATGAATTCCTTGTATGCCATACCGGGATACTACCTTATTGAGGAGTGCAGCGCCACTTCTGCCGGAAATCTGGAATGGTTTATTCAAAACTGCCTGGAAAATGAGCGCATTCCCCAAGGCAAAGGACTATACCAACATATCGATCATATGGCTGCCTCTGTCCCGGCGGAAAAAAGCGATGTTTATTTCCTCCCTTTCCTCTATGGCACCAACGCCCACCCTTTGGGTAAGGGGGCCTTTATAGGGCTGACGACCTACCATCGCAAAGCCCATATGGCCCGCGCAGTTTACGAGGGAGTAGCCTACTCCCATAAAACACATATTGACCGGCTGCTGTCGGTCAGAACACCCCCCAAAGCTATCCGAATGGCGGGAGGAGTAGTAAATTCTCCTTTCTGGGTGCAGATGTTTGCCGATGTTCTGGGATTTCCCATTGAGACGGTACGAGTCAAGGAGCTAGGGGCTCTTGGCTGCGCCATGGCGGCGGCGGTAGCTGCAGGAGTTTATCGGAACTATCCTGATGCAGCCAAAGCGATGGTCCACATCCACTCCACTGTGAGGCCGAGAGAGGAGATGACCCGGATCTATCGTGAGAAATATGAAAAATACCGGGCAGTTCGTACCGCACTGGATACCGTGTGGGAGAGATTTACCATTTAGGAGGATGCAGATGCTGGATTACCTAAAGCAGGCGGTATTCGAGGCCAATATGCTGCTGCCAAAATACGGCCTTGTCACCTTTACCTGGGGGAATGTCTCCGCCATTGAAAGAAAAAGCGGTTTGGTTATCATCAAGCCTTCCGGAGTGGAATATGAAGAGATGACGGTAGAGGACATGGTGGTGGTGGATCTGGAGGGCAACCGGGCAGACGGTAGATTAAACTCTTCCTCCGATACCATGACACACCTTTACCTGTACCACGCCTTTCCCAATATTGGGGGTGTTGTCCACACTCATTCCCCATGGGCCACCGCTTTTGCCCAGGCAGGAAAACCCATCGTAGCCTATGGAACGACTCAGGCAGATTATTTTTACGGAGATGTGCCCTGCACCAGAAGCATGACCGAGGATGAGATCAGTAAGGACTATGAGTGGAACACTGGAAAAGTGATTTCAGAGACCTTTTCCGGAAGAGAGGCAGCACAGATTCCGGGGGTACTGGTACGAAATCACGGGCCCTTTGCCTGGGGAGAAAACCCCATGGAGGCAGTACACAACGCTGTGGTGCTGGAGGAAATCGCCAAGATGGCTTTTCACGCCTCTATGCTCAATCCTCAATTGGCACGAATGCCTCAAAAACTGATGGATAAACATTATCTGCGCAAACATGGCAAGAACGCCTACTATGGTCAAAAAAGCATGGCGTAATCTTGCAGCAATTTTCGGTCGGATGCATGCCCTTTTCGGCCTGTGTGCTGAATCCGGTTACCTGCATACTATAGCTTATAAACGTAAACTGGCGGGGATGGAAACATCTCCGCCTAATCCGTATTTAAACGCTTTTAATTTTTCAGCAATGAATAGCTTGACTTTGGTACACTCTTATACCGCTTTCGGCGCTATGTCTTCCACTACTTTTTTGAGAAGCAGGCTATTTTCTGTCACTTAGATCACTGCTAGTGCTGTAATGATCATATCCACCTTGCCCATTGCCGTAGGATAAATCTATATATTGCGAAGCCCCAAAGACTTTTATGACAAGGCTTTGGGGTAAAAGAAACGGTCTTCGAATCTTGTTTAGTCCAATCAGACTGCTCAAAATTTGAAGACCGATTTATTTGCGAGCCCCGCTGTATAAAGATATCATTGGGTTTTTAGCTGGGATTTGAACTAACATCCTAAATAAACATAATGGGAAATTCAAATCTTTTCCTGAGGTTAAATTATATGGATAACACGAAGTATAATACTGGTGCGAGTGGCGTTATGTGATTTGCAGAAACCACATAATAATAAGATTTATGGATAGTCAAATAGCTGTGT
>JAHDPQ010000053.1 GCA_018434245.1 Oscillospiraceae bacterium | reverse complement strand
GACAGGCCAGGGAAACACCCATCCGTTCTTGTAGCCCATAACGCTGCTGCAATTGATTGCCTCCTAGTCTACTGTTTGGTCTCGCTTAGCCGTTCGCAAGCCCCTCCCTTTAGGGAGGGGTAGTTGACTCACGGGCCTCGTATCTTTCGGAAAGACCTGTGAGGCCATATTGCTCGCTAACCGGCGATTGCAGCCATCCGGGATGCGACGTTGCTCGAACCCGGCTTATCGCCCTTCTGCGCCAGCCTTGCTCGAACAGGCTATGCAGGAATTGTTCTATTCTGATTACTTAAACCTATTCAATTCATTTCAGGCTGTACCGTTCGCCCCTTGAAAAACAATCTGTTGCAAAGAGTGCTTAACATATCACCGTGGATGAATGTGGCGTTTCTCTGCTCCTGAGGATACATGCCACATGGTTGGTGAACTACCCCCCGCTTGCGCAGGGGGCTTCCTGGCTATCATCCCCCCTCCTCACCGGGAGCGGATCCACGGGCTCTTCGGCGCTGACCCGTCGCCTTGCAAGCGCGAATTGTTTGATATTGGTTGCAGTGTTTAGATCCCGATCGTGGGTCGCCCCGCAGTCCGGGCACATCCATTCCCGGTCTTTCAGGGTCAGATCGGCCTTTTGGTAGCCGCAGACCGGGCAGGCCTTTGAGGACGGTTTGAATACCCCGATCTTCAACAGGGTCTTCTGATCCTCGGTCGGACACAGTCGGTACCTCCGCAGCATACGATAGAATCATGTTAGATCCTCTCCAGCATTAAGGTGAATCGTGCGGGGCGAAAGCGAAGAAAGGGCGCCGCTTTCACCTCCCCCTTGCGGAGAGAGCCCTCTCGTTCTGCCCCGCAGAGCGAGAAATTTCCGATGGAGAAAAGTGAGCGAGGGAACTATACACCCATTGTCCTATCAGGAGCGGTGATACAGCAAAAGCGCGGCACTTAAGAGCCCTGCAACGAGAACTATCCCCGTACAAAAGCCCGGAGCTGCTTTCGGCGTGGCCGGCGGCTGCGCACTCTCCGGGGTTGCGCCCCACGATGCGGCAGGGGGTGATTGGATGGTGCCGTCCGGAGATACCGGTTGCAGGGTCGTTGCCCCGGGGACACCTGTGGTGACGGCAGGGGTGGAAGTACTTCCCGGGGCAGTAGCCACAGGGGTTGCAGTACTCCCGGAGGTCGGGGTCGCCACCGAAGCGCTGGATGATGAGGAAGATCCCTCTGAACCGGAAGACGATGTGACGGTTTCCGCCGGCGTCACGACCTCAGGGGAGACGATGTTCCCGTTGAGGATGGTATCAAAGGTGTGTGTTGTAAATTGCGTATCGCTCCACCGGGGGTTCTGGATGGCCACGGTGCTCCCGCCGGACCCGACGCGGGTGAACCGGATGACGGCAAGAGATGCCGATTCCATGGCGGAGATCCCCTCTGTATTGGGGATGGCCACCTTCGCATGCCCCGCGTCGTTATTTATGTTTGCAGTAACGGTAGAACCCGGGAT
>JAHDPQ010000043.1 GCA_018434245.1 Oscillospiraceae bacterium | reverse complement strand
GGGTTGCCACCCTCATGAAGCCGGAATCAGTACAGGAACTTGCGGATGCCTTTGACTATGCTCTGGTGGATGAAAGCACCGCCGCTTTTTTGCACCAAAAGACGGTGACCATTACGGGCATTCGGGTGCGGTCGGTGATCGCTATTGGAAAGGAGCTCAAGGAAGCTCAGGAACGGTTGGCAAATCACTATGCCGGTACCTTTGAAAAATGGGTAAAAAGCATCGGGATCTCCGACCAGACGGCCCGGAACTATATTAACGGGTATGAGTGGGTTGGCAAAAATTTTGCCAACCTGGAGGATGCGGACAGCATCCAGCCATCCCTACTATTTGCGGCCTCCAAGCCCTCAGCGCCGCCGGAACTGGCGCAAGCGGTCATTGACGGGGATATAACCAAGCATAAGGATTATCAGGAGGCCCTGAAAAAGCTTAAAAAGGCTCAGGAAGCACTGGACGCACAGCAGACCATCGAGCGGGACTATCGAAAGCGATTGGCCGAGGTGGAGGCAGATGCTGTTGCCCGTGCCAAAGAGCGGGATGGAAAAGCAAAAGAAGCGGAGGAAAAGCAGCAGGCCATTGAACGACTGAACCAGCAGATTGAGCAGCTGCGGCGCAATGCCGATCCAGCAAAAGTGCAGGAGTTGGGGGAAATTATCCGGGATAAGCAGGCCGAGATTACCGAGCTGCGGCAGCAGCTCAAGGATAAGCCCTTGGAAGTTTCGGCTGCGGAGGTGGTGGAGATCATCCCCGAAGGGGTTGCCGCCGCTTGGTGCGCAAATATCCAGATGGCGATTTATCAGCTGGCGGATTTGTCGGAAGATGATCTGACCCGAATTATCAAACGTATCGGCACCGATAATTACGCTGTGCTCAAGCAGGATTTCAGAATCAATGCCATGAGAGCCAAGCAGACGATGGATAATCTGATCAGCATGGTGTTGTCCGTACCGGCTCCATCGGCTGAGTTTGCGGAGTGGGTGAAAGAATAATGCTACACCTCATTATAATTTTTCTCTTTTATCAGATGTAAGCATATCAAAAGAAAAGCTTAAATCTGTAAAAGGAGAAGATGGTATCCTAATACAATCCCCGACAGCAAAGGAGTGTCACCTTGCGTAAACTGAATCTAAAGCGGCTGTTTGAAACAACTTTGCACAAAATCGCCTACAGCGACATGGAATGGATGAACTTCCTTGTTTTCTGTGGCAAGCATTACAAATACGATTTTAACGATATTGTCCTCATCTACGCACAAGCTCCACAGGCAACCGCCGTTGCATCCGAGGCCATTTGGAAGCGGCTCCAGCGTACCGTTATAGACAACGATGGGATTCGGCTATTTCCCAAAGTAGATGGAAGCCCCGAACTTCTCTATGATATTGCATCCACCGAGGGCCCGGATGCATCCCACTTCATCTGGCAGTATAGCGATGTGCAGGAATCACTGGTCTGCTCCGCTTTGACTTTGCAGGAGCAGGGCGTTACAATCAATGAAGCAATCTATGACCATGTTTCAGAATACCTACGAAGTATCGGGATGACAGATGCTGCCCTACTGGAAATGCTGGCCAGTTGCTGTGAATTTAGTGTTTGCTGCCGCCTGAATCTTCCTGTATCCGGGCTGGTGGGTAGCGGCGAGTTGTATCGGCGGGAATACCTCCAATCTGAGGGTATGATATCTTTATTGAGTGAGGTTATTGCGGAAACCAACGCACACACGCTGCGCATTATCGAAAGGAGCGTAAAACATGGATACAAAAGGCAGACAGAACCGGGAAACAGAACCGATTCCCCTCGGGAAATACGGCCAGAAAATCTTGCAATATCTCAAGGAAAGCAGGCCCCACAGCTACAGCCAGATGGAACGGGAACAGGAGCTGGAGGGCTTCCTTACTCTCATCGACCGGAAAATGGAGAAAGCAGAGCAGCGGATTATCAGCCAACTGGAACAGGAACATCCCAAGCCCAGCGGGGAGAACTTTCTGGAAATGGCACGGTGGAGGAACACGGTGTATCCCATGGCGGAGGAAATGATCATGGCAGACTTTTACAACCTGTATCCCCCGGAGGACCGGCAGCAGCTGATTCAGGAACAAATGAAGAAAAACGGCTAACGAGCACGTCGGCCCCCTCTCCTTCTGATTACATGTTTGACGAACTGGATTTACCCCCGGCATCAGTGAAAGAAAAATACCGGCATAATATTGCAGCCATCCGCACATTAAAGGAAATTGAAGCATCCGGGCTTGCGGCAACACCCCAGCAGCAAAAGACGCTGGCGGGATATTCCGGATGGGGTGGAATCCCCCAAGTATTTGATGAATCCAATACTAAGTGGAGCAGTGAGTATGCAGAGGTAAAGGCTCTGCTCACTAATCAGGAATATGAGAGTGCCAGAGCTTCCACCCCAAACGCTCATTACACCTCACCGGAGGTCATCAAGACAATTTATACCGCCCTTGCATCCTTTGGCTTTGAAGGAGGCCGGGTACTGGAACCGTCTATGGGAGTAGGCGGTTTTTTTGCGCTCTACCCGCAGGAGTGGAGAGAAAGCACGGAGCTGCACGGCGTGGAACTGGACAGCGTTTCCGGCCGGATCGGGCAGCTTTTGTATCCTTCGGCCCACATCACCATTGACGGCTTTGAAAACGTCCCGTTGGAAGCGGATGAATTTGATGTGGCGGTAGGCAACGTTCCCTTTGGCACCTATCAGTTGTATGATCCGGAGTTTAACAAACACAATCTGTTGATCCATGATTACTTTTTTGCCAAGGCTTTGAGCAAGGTGAGGCCCGGTGGAATACTGGCTTTCATCACTTCCAAGGGAACGCTGGATAAGGAAAACGCAAAATTCCGTCAGTATCTTGCCCAGCGTGCCCGGCTGATCGGGGCCATTCGCCTGCCTAATACTGCCTTTAAGGGGACCGCCAACACTGAGGTAACCACAGATATTATCTTCCTGCAAAAAAGGGAAGAACCCTGCTTTGAGCCGCAGCCTTGGACAGAGCTATCCCACACAGAGGATGGGGTGCCCATCAATCGGTACTTTGCCGAGCATCCTGAAATGATTCTGGGTACCATGGCATTTTGCAGAAACATGTATGGTAACGAACGGGACACTGCCTGTATCCCCTTCCCGGATTCCGATTTTTCTTTTTTACTGCAACAGGTGGCGCAGGAGCTTTCCGCAACTATCTCCCCAAGGCCAGAAGTACCGGAAAGGCCGATATCGATTCCCGCTGATCCCAATGTGAAGAACTACAGCTACACGGTATTTGATGGGAATGTATATTACCGTGAGGGCAGCAGAATGCTTCTTCAAGAGCAGTTGATCGAAACCCAAAAACTGCGGTTAGAGGGCATGTGCGAAATTCGGCAGCAGCTGCACCACGTTCTCAACATCCAATTGGCCAATTGCTCCGATGGGGAGCTGGCTGAAGCACAGGAAACCCTGAATGGTTTGTATGATGCTTTCATCCGGGAATACGGCTACCTGAATAACCGCATCAATTCCCGCCTGTTCTCGGAGGATTGTGATAGTGCCCTGCTGCTTTCCTTGGAATACTCCGAAATGGAACAGCAAGAAGACGAATCCCCGCAAATCACCTATGAGAAAGCAGATGTATTCTTTAAACGCACCATTCAAGGGGTTCGGGAAGTTGACCGGGCCGATAGTGCTCTGGATGCACTGGCACTCTCTATCAATAAGCTGGGCCGGGTGGATTTTCCCTATATGACCTCCCTGTATCCCGCATCGGTGGAGCAGCTGGTTGAGGAGCTGGGGGAAGAAATTTACTTAAATCCTGCCCGGTATGACCCGGAGGATAGAACAAAGGGCTGGGAACCGGCAGACGAATATCTTTCCGGGGATGTTCGGGCCAAGATGGAAATTGCCAAAGCCCAGAATGACAATCACCTATTTGACCGGAATCTGGAAGCGTTGGAACAAGCGCTCCCTCCATGGCTGGAAGCAGCCGATATTGACATTCGCCTTGGCTCCGCATGGGTGGACATCGAATACTACAACCAGTTTATGTACGAAGCCTTTGAAGTCCCCTTTTGGAAGCGTGGAGAGGAAAGCGGGCGTGTCTACATCACCTACAATACCCACAAGCATGAATACGTGATCTACAATAAGGGATTGGATGATAGCGCCGTTGTCACAGAGAAGTATGGCACAGGGCGTATGAACGCCTATGCCATACTGGAAGCCTCCCTGAATCTGCGCAACGTGGTTGTAAAGGATGTCGTTCCCCATGTGACCCCCAGCGGGAAGGACAGCGTCAAGTATGTGGTAAACCACGCCGAAACGGTGATGGCCAGCCAAAAGCAGGAGAAGCTGAAGCAAGCCTTCCGGGATTGGATTCTCAAAGACGGCGAAAGAAGAAATACTCTGGTGACGAAGTATAATCGTCTGTTTAACAACATTCGTCACCGCCAATATGACGGAAGTCGGCTGGCCTTGCCGGGTATTAGCCCACTGGTGCAGCTGCGGCCCCATCAATTGGATGCAGTGATGCGGATTCGCAGCGGGAACAACACCCTGTTGGCCCATTGCGTTGGGGCTGGAAAGACCTATACCATGATTGCCGGGGCCATGGAGCAGATTCGCTTGGGGCTTGCCAACAAAGTGGCTTTGGTGGTTCCCAACCATATTACCCGACAGTTTGGCAAGGCAATCTTTATACTGTACCCGCAAGCCAAGGCGCTGATTACTACCAAGGAGGACTTTGAAAAAAAGAACCGGCAGAAGTTTTTAAGCCGTGTGGCTCTCTCCGATATGGAGCTGGTGGTGATCGGCCACAGCCAGTTTGAAAAGATCATGATGCCGATTGCCTATCAGGAGCAAAAACTCCGGAAAGAGCTGGAGGAAATCATGTTCGGACTGGATCAGGCCCGTAAAGAGCGTGGGCTACACTGGACAGTTAAGCAGATGGAGAGTCAGAAAAAGTCACTGGAATCCCAACTGAAAAAACTGCTGGAATCCAGCCGCAAGGATACCATGATTACTTTTGATCAAATGGGGATTAACAGCCTATTTGTGGATGAAGCTCATTACTATAAAAATCTGGCTACCTTTTCCAAGATGACCAATGTGGCTGGTGTCAGCAACGCCAAGGCTCAAAAGGCCAGCGATATGTGCATGAAATGCGACTACCTAAGCGAATTCAACGGCATCGTCACTTTCGCCACCGGCACCCCGATTTCCAACTCCATTGCTGAGATGTATGTGATGCAGCGGTATTTGCAGCAGGATCTACTGCTTTCCAAGGGAATACGCTGCTTTGACGAGTGGGCCAGCATTTTTGGGGAAACCACCACCGAACGGGAGCTGACCCCGGAGGGGAATGGATACCGTTTCCGCACCCGCTTTGCTAAATTTCATAATGTACCGGTTCTTATGCAGATGTTCTGTGAGGTTGCGGATATTCAGACCGCCGATATGCTACAGCTGCCCGTTCCCAAGTTGGCAGGTGGTAAAGCGCAGGTGGTGGTCAGCAGCCCTTCGGAAGAACTTAAGGAGTTTATGAAACAAGGGATTGAGCGGGTGCAAAACATACGCAATGGAGCGGTAGATCCTTCCGTTGATAACATGCTCAAATTTATTGGAGATGCCCGGCGTGCGGGATTAGATATGCGGCTTATTGACCCAACTGCATCCTTTGACCCTAATGGGAAGATCGCCAAGTGCGCTATCAATATCCATAAGCATTACATAGAATCAATGGAAACGAAGGGAACACAGCTGGTGTTCTGCGATACCAGCGTTCCCGGCCCGGGGAAATCCTTTGATGCCTACACCGCTCTTAAAGCCTGCTGTGTGCATTTGGGGGTACCGGAGGAAACCATTGCTTTTATGACCGATGTCAATACCGACCGCCAGAAGGAGGAATTGTTTGCAAAGGTACGGGAAGGGCAGGTGCGGGTACTGGTCGGATCTACCGTCCGCTGCGGGGCAGGGACTAACATCCAAGATCGGATGATTGCTTTGCATCATCTGGATTGCCCCTATCGGCCCACCGATATTGAACAGCGAGAGGGACGCATCCTGCGTCAAGGCAATCTGTTCGATGAAGTGTATGTCTATCGCTATGTGACAGAAAAAAGCTTTGATGCTTACCTCTGGAACATTGTAGAGAAAAAGCAGCGCTTCATTTCGCAGGTGATGACCGGCAGGGCCATAGGCCGGGACTGCGAGGATATTGACGAGGCCACCATTTCCTATGCAGAAGCGCAAGCCATAGCTTCCGGCAATCCGCTGGTGAAAGAAAAAATAGAGGTGGATGGGGAAGTCAATCGCCTAAGTTTACTCAGAAACCAGCATATCAACCAGCAGTATCGCCTGATGGATCGGCTGGAAAAGGATTATCCCCAACAGCTGCAACACCATGAAGCCAATATGGTTTCGATTCAGCAGGACATTCAGCTGCGGGATGCGAACCGGACGCTGGAGTTTTTTATTAAAATACAAAGGAAGCTCTATGATAGCCGGGAAGATGCTGCTATCTTGATTTCCGCACTGGGGAGACAATTGGGAGATCAGGAAATGATTATAGGTAGTATGATGGGCTTTTCCATATCATTGGTCAAGGTGAAGTTTGACTCCGGCCTGCTGGCTTGTTTAAACGGGTCCCGCCGGTACAGTACCGAGTGGTGGCCGGAGCTTGGGCATAGTAACCTGATCCGGCTGGAAAATCAGATTAAGGGGCTGGAAACGCTACTGGAAAAGGAAAGCAGAAAACATGGAGAAGTGCAGAAATCCATCAGTGCCACCCGGAAAATGATACAGGAGCCTTTTGAACAGGAGAAAGAATTAGCCCGGCTCCAAGAACGTCAACAGGAGCTGGACAAGCTGCTGGATGTTGCAGACAATGAACAGAAGCCTGTAGGAAAAGAAGAACCGCAATACACACAAGACCAAGCGATGATGCACTGAAAGGAGGGTTGCCATGCCGCCAAGCGCCAAGCTGCTCTTGCTCATTTCTTTTTTTATTGCCAGCCTGTGCGACCTTCGCACCCGCACTATCCCCGACCTGACCCACATCCTGATTGCTGCCGCTGGACTCCTGCACATGGGCACCGGCGGCATTTCATTTGCCGATGCCCTCTCCGGCCTGCTGGTCATAGCGGTGGTGGTCACTGGTCTGATCCTCACCAAGAACCCCATGGGCGGCGGTGACTACAAGATGATGTTAGCTCTTGCCTTTACCTTTGGTCTGTATGATGCACTGCCAGCTTTTACGTTGGCCTTTGCGCTGGCCAGCCTGTGGGCAGCAACCGGCAAAGCTACGAGAAAATTGAAAGGAAGTGATACCATCCCCCTCGCCCCGTTTTTGTCTGTTGGATTTTTACTCAAAATGATTTTTATCTAAGAACAGAAAGGAGATTATCATGTCAAACTATAGCATTAAACGAAAGATCGATAAGTCGGGAAGAATCAGTGTACCCGTTACCCTGCGGGAAATTTTAGGCATTAAGCTGACCGATGTCATGGAAGTCAGAATCAGCGATGATGCACTGGTTCTGCGCAAGGTGGAAAAACCAAAGGAGGAAGCAGCCGAATGAATCTGCGCAAAAAGCCGGTATATCTCTATGAAGATGAACCCGTGAAACAGAAGCCCAAGCCCAAACTATCATGGGCACAGGAGGCTCCCCCGGCTCCGATCCGGGAGGAAACAACCTCGGACAGCACCCCCGCTGATCCTCCCTTTGTTCCGCTGGGAGATTTTCCGATAAAAACAAGAAAAGAAAGCGCTGAGGAACAAAAACAGCAAAAGAAAGCAAAAAAATCGAAGCCGCCAAAGGTTAAAAAAGAGAAGCCGCCTAAAGCTCCCCGGCAATCCCGCATTACCAAGCGTGGCGTGTTGGGCATGGTCAGCATCTTTTGTGCCTTGCTGGTGGCTTTTATTTTATCTCCACTTGTGACCCGGATGGCTAATGAGGAAACGGCAGTGGTTGTCCGCACCAAGCAGGCAATCTCCAAAGGCTCCCTGTTGGAAGCCTCCAGCTTCCAGGCCGTTACCGTCCCGGCCCGGGGCCTATCCAAAAACGCTGTCACTGACATAAACAGCATCACCGGCAAGTATGCGGCGGTGGACATTCCGGCAGAGGATACCATGCTGGTATCTAAAGTCAGCGACAGCATCCCTTTCCCGGACGCTTATTTATACGAGCTGCCGGAGGGAAAGCAAGCTATGAGTGTGCGGATCAAAACCTTTGAAAGTGGCCTGTCGGGCAAGCTGTTAAAGAACGATATTGTCAGCGTTTACGCCAGTCTGGACAATGAGGAAGCCAAGGAAACCTATCTGGCTGCTGCTCCGCTGGAACTGCGGTATGTGCCCATCCTGTCCGTGACCACCGAAACCGGCTCGGACTACGATAAACAGGCTGCTGAAGATAAAGAGGAAGAATTACCCCTGACGGTGGAGCTGCTGGTAACGGAGCGACAGGCTCAGGCGCTGGCAGGACTCAACCAGAACAGCAACATCCATCTGGCACTGGTCTGCCGGGGAAATCCGGAGTACATGAAGTATCTGTTGGAAGCTCAAGAGCAGGTGCTGGCAGAGCTGGAAGAAGCGGAGCAGGCACAGGCTGAGGAAGAAGAAGCGGCAGAGGACGAAAACAGTCCCGAAGTCGAAGAAGAAACACAGGGGGTGGAAGCCGTTGAGTAAGATTATTGCGATATACGGCTCCCCCGGTTCCGGGAAATCGGCTTTTTCGGTGGCCCTCGCTGCCCTGCTCTCCAAGCGCAGCAATGTAGTGCTGCTGTCCACCAACCGGGTGGTGCCCATGCTCAAGGTACTGGTGCCTTCGGCGCAGATCGACCGTTCCAT
>JAHDPQ010000007.1 GCA_018434245.1 Oscillospiraceae bacterium | reverse complement strand
TGCTGGGTGATGGTGGAGCCGCCTCCGGTGGTGGTTCCCTCCACCGGCAGGAACATGCCCACAAAGGCACCTACCGTCCGCCGCCAGTCCACGCCGTCATGCTTCCAGAAGCGTTTGTCCTCTATGGCCACAATGGACTGCTTGGCGTAATCGCTGATGTTGTCGTAGTCCACCCAGGTGCGATCCTGTCCGCCGTAATACAGCCGCTTGAGGATGATTTCCTCGCCGGTTTCGGGGTTCTCGGCCAGCATCAGGGAGGTGTATCCCATCTTGACGGCTTCCAAATCCACTGAGTTATCAGCTCCGATGTACTGCAGGATGTAAACGGTCAGAACGCAGCCTACAATGCATCCGGTGATGATCCCCACCAAAATCAGGGTAACCAGCACTTTTGCAACAGCGGAAAAAAGCCCCTTGGTGGCCCGTAGGCCCAAAGGCAGACTCTTTTGAGGAGGCCTTGCCGGCCGCCTTCCGGAAGGCGCACCCGGTGTTGGCTTGTTGGGAATGCTTTGGTTCATTAAAAAATCCCTCGCAAAAAAGCGCGTAAAGCTCGCGCGATTATCATGGACTTGTCCATCGGCTGCAGTGGCAATCCCAAAAGGATTCGAGCTCCAGAGCGGTGGTTGCCACCCTGCCTGCAGCATGACAATGACCTTTGTATTATAGCATATATTCTGCCCGGGAACATATCTTTTTTCTTAATATTTGAAAACAACTCCTCTAATTCGGAATAAATTACCAGTTTTTGGGCAGTCTATCAGTGTAACCCATGGATTCAACCCGACAAAGGGGGTAACATCATGATTTGGGACAAGCGTCTGGCGGCAACGGGAGCTGCCTTGGCGGTAACGGTGGCTGTGACAATGATAGTCGCTCTGTTGCCGGGGCGGGAGCAGCACGCCCTGCCCATGGAAGATCAGGTTCCCGATGTGGAGGCCATGCAGCCCCAAACTCCTCAGCAGGAAATAGAGGATGACTATCTTTATATTATTAAGGAATATCAGGGCAGAATTGCCATCTTTGCCCGGGGCTGCGAAACACCGGAGCTTATCTTTGACAAGCAGCTCAAGCATCTGCCGGAATACGACCGCATCCAGTTGGAGGAAGGGATCAAAATCTACACCGCAGATGAGCTCAACGCCCGGATTGAAGACTATATCAGTTAGACTTCTGATGATTCCGCCAAAATCGTTTCAATTTGTAACCGCATCTTAACCATCTGGAAGTGGCAATCGAGAATTCCCACAGGTATACTGTATGGAGACAACTTCCTCTGCGTGTGTTTTGTCTGCCAATTGCCATACAGGAGGGGATTTCTTTATGAAATTCAAGTTTTTGCATAACAACATTAATGTGTTGGATCTGGAACGCAGTCTGGAATTCTACCAAACTGCACTGGATCTTCAGGAGGTGCGCCGTAAGGAAACCGAGGACTTCACTCTGGTGTTTCTGGGGGATGGGCAGTCCACCCATCAGCTGGAACTGACCTGGCTGCAGGGCAGAGGGGATCCCTACAATTTGGGGGATAACGAGATTCACCTGGCCTTTGAGGCTCAGGATTTTGAGGCCTCTCACGCTCTGCACAAGGAGATGGGCTGCATCTGCTACGAAAATACCAAGATGGGGATCTACTTTATCGAGGATCCTGACGGCTACTGGATCGAAATCCTTCCCCCAAAATACTAGGGGATTTGCCCTACGCTACCTATCAACTCGATCGGCGCTGCGCAACATGCGGCGCCGATTTTCTTTGTAAAGAAACCACTGGCTATGCCAGTGGTACAGAAAAAGGTTTACCGAGGCATGTAACAAAAAAACTCCTTTTGATAGAATGAGGATGTGGCCTGCCAACTGCATCACCAAATCAAAAGGAGGACAAAAAGCATGAAGCCTAATGACACAAACAGCCTATCACATACAAAATGGAACTGCAAGTATCATATCGTATTCGACCCAAAGTACCGCATGTTGGTGGAAATATCACCAAAGATGAGCGTGGCAGGGTATGTAGGATTTCTGAAAGGGAAGGGCAGCCTAATCATATTTCAGCGACATGCGAATCTAAGATACAAGTATGGGAACCGCACATTTTGGTGCCGAGGATACTACGTGGACACGGCTGGCAAGAATGCAAAAAAGATAGCGGAGTATATCCAAACCAGCTAAAGGAAGATCAGATTGCGGATCAGATGAGTTTAAAGGAGTACACTGACCCGTTTACGAGTAGCCAGAATACCAAGGCATAAGAAGTACCCCTTAAGGGGTGGCCCGAAAAAGTAATGCGGGTGGCAGACCTTTCGGGACCCCTTTAGGGGTATTGCCTGTATCATGCCCTTCTAGGCCTTATTCAAGCCTCCGGCTTAGCCGGAGGTTTTGACTATGGATCCGCTTTGTTACCACCTGTCGCCGCAGAGCAGCTTAACCGCCTGCGTCCCGGGAAAGGTGCCCAAGTCACCCTGATGTAGGGTTCCCTTTTCCCACAGGTAGGCGCGAACAGGATCGTCGGTGTGGCCGGAGGTGCTGCACAGGGCCCAGTGGTCGCTGGTGAGCATGATACGGGTACCCTCGGGGCAGCCTTCTAGAATGGGCAGCAACAGCTCCCGGTCAATCCGGGTGATAAACTCCGTCTTCTCCACCGGGTTTTGCCGGTGAGTGGCCTCGTCGGTGCCCCCGATGTGGAGCATCACAAAATCCTTCTGCTCCAAAAGCTCAAGGGTGGCCCCAGCCTTGCCCCTAAGGTTGGTATCGGTATCCCCGGTGGCTCCCTCCACAGGAAGACACTCCATCCCCATGGCCCGGGCGATCCCCTCCAGCACCAAAGTCTTGGTCACCATCCCGCCCTCCATACCGCTGAGCTGGGTAAAGGAGGGGACTTCCTCATAGGCCGAGGGAGCCCAGTTGAGGATGGTGTAAGGATGGTACCGTTCCAAAAGCGCCAGAGAGGTGGCGGCCAGCTGTTCTGCTACTTTATTGCCGGAAGGAACGGCTTCCTGTATGGTCCAGCCGGTGCAGTCGTGGGCGGGGTGGGCGGTAAAGCCTTTGGCCCACTGCCTGCCTGCCGGCATACACTGAAGACACTTGTAGCCACCAATCCGCTTGAGGGTGGCCTGATGCCTTGCGATTACCTCTTCCATCAAAGCCTTGGCTACCTCTTCGGGAGGAGTACAGCAGGGCTCCACAATGCGCTTGTCTGCATCCACCTTGACAAAGCTGCACCGCAGAATCAGATCCTCTTTTTCAAAGGGAAACTGCTCCGCCAAAGCCTCCAAGCTGGAGCGCCCGGTGGGAAGATCTTTTTCCTCCACACCTAAGAGAGTGAGGGAGCAGATCAGAGTATCGGTTTCCCGCCCCGGCACCGAAGTAATGAGACTGGCGCTGGCGCTTTCTTCCCGGAATCGGGCAAAGGCTTCTTTTCCGCCTGCTTGGAGGGGAGTTTTCCCCTCCAGCTCCGGATAAGCCTGATCCTGAATTCCATCCAGCAAGATCATCATGCTTTTCATCTACAGGCACTCCTTCATCGCCCTCACAAGGGCGGTATTTTCCGCTCTGCTGCGGACTGCAACCCGGAAATATCCCGGTTCCAGTCCCCGATAATTGGAACAGTCCCGAATTAAAACTCCCTGCCGGGCCATTTGTTTGGCAAGGCCGTGCTCTCGGCACCGGAACAAAAGATAGTTGGCGGCCCCTGGATATACTGTCAGCCCCAGAGCGGCCAGAGACTCCTGCAGCCATGCTCTTTCTGCAGGGATGAGGGTGCGGGTTTGCTCAAGGTAATCTAATTCCCCTGTCGCGGCAATTCCCGCCAGCTGGGCAGGGACGCTGACATTCCAAGCGGGACCTGCCTGGTCCATCTTCCGCAAAAGCTCCACCCCCGAGGAAAGGGCATAGCCCAGCCGCAGGCCGGGCATGGCGAATATTTTGGTGAAGGCCCGCAAGATAATCAGCCCATCATAATGCTCCAGCATTGCCTTGAGGGTGTGCTCCTCCTGTTGGGGAAGAAAGTCCAAGAAGCACTCATCCACCGCCAGAACAGCCCCGGTATGGATACAGGTTTCCAGCACTTGGTGCATGAGTCCCGGATCCATGAGAGCACCGGTGGGATTGTTAGGGTTACAGAGCAGCACCAAATCGTAGCCTTTTGCCTCCTGTATCAGGGACGGGCGGGGGAGAAAGCCTTGCTCTTCTCTGAGAATGTGGTAGGAGCATGGGCAACCCACCTCCGCAAGGGCCAGCTCATATTCTGCAAAGGTGGGGGCCAGCAGCAGGGCCCGTTTGGGCTGCAAAGCATAGGCCAGACGAAAGATCAGGTCGTTGGCTCCGCCGCCACAAAGAATGGATCGCTCAGGCACCTGCTCATACCGGGAAAGAGCCCGGCGCAGGTCCCGGCAGAGGGGGTCAGGGTAAGCGGTGCTCTGCTCCAACCCTTGGATGATGGCGGAGCGCACCGAGTCCGGTAGCCCCAGAGGATTGACGTTGGCGGAAAAATCTAACAGGGAAGAGCATCCGGTTTGTTCTCTGGCGGAAACCAAGTCCCCGCCGTGAATAATCTCCTTGTGAGGAAGCATAGCAGGCTCCTTTGGATGGGAATCAGTTGCGGTAATGGCTTAGCGGAGCACCCGCCAAAAGACTGCGCAGGGTGTCTTAAAATAAAAGAGATAGCCCTATCCGCAGGAAAAAGCAAAGCCCAAAGGCAAGGAAAGAGGTGCAGAGCATCAGGGTGTTGGCGGCCTCAATGTCCCAGTATTGGGGGAGGCGGGTATCGTCTCCAATGGTGGGTTTGCTCACCACCAGACCGCCGTAATAGCTGTCCCCTCCCAGCTGAATGCCCAGTGCTCCGGCGCAGGCTGCCTCGGTTTGGGCGCTGTTGGGGCTGGAATGGGCAGTGCGGTCCCGCTTCCAGATGCGCAGGGCACCCCGGGCATCCTGACTGCACAAGGCAGCGGCTACCATCATACAAAAGGCGGCTAGCCGGGCGGGAATCCAGTTGGCGGCATCGTCTAATTTAGCAGCAAAACGGCCAAAATCTTGATACCGGCTGTTGCGATAGCCCACCATGGAATCCATGGTGTTAATCATCTTATACATAGCCCCAAGAATAGGGCCCCCCAGAGCAAGGTAAAAAAGAGGTGCTACCACACCGTCGGCGGTGTTTTCCGACACCGATTCCACCGTGGCCCGCACAATGGCGGCCTCATCCAGGTTTTGGGTATCCCGGCCCACAATGCGGGAGAGAGCGTGGCGGCTTCCCGCCAAATCCCCGGCCTTGAGCCTGCGAAAAATCCGAATACTGTGGTTGTAAAGGTCCCGGGTGGCCAGCATCTGATAGGAGATGAACCCCCGGACTAAAAATGCGGCGGCAGGCCCAAAGAGAGAGGCTAGCTGCACGATACTCCAAAAGGCCAGAGCAGTAAAAGCAACAGCCAAAACCGCCATCTGCCTGCCGGCTTTCCGGCGGCCGGCAGGGGTGTCGGGATTGGCCTTGCGCAGTAGCTTTTCCCAAAAAACGATGAGTGCTCCCATGGCCCGTACCGGATGGTAGAGCCAAGGGGGATCCCCCAGAATCAAATCCAGTACAAAGCCCAGAAGCAGGATTCCCCCTTGCCAAAGTACAACGGTCATAGGATCAGCTCCTTTCCCCCGGCAAAGGCTGCACATCAAACTGCTCGCCCGCTTGTGTCAGCAGCCAGCCGGAGCCGCAGTCCGCCTGCCAATCGTAAAAGGAGGAGGAGGGGAACAAATCGGCCAAAATCGACATGATGACTCCTCCATGGGTGATGACGGCTCCGGAGCTTGCCTGTCCCTGAGCCAGCAGCTCCAGCACCTGACGAAAGCCCCTCACACTCCGCCGGCGAAAAGCATCCTCATCCTCTCCGCTGGGAAACGGCATTCGAGAAGGGTCCATGCCCCAATCCTCATAGCCAGGCTTTTGGATGATCTCCCGGTGAGTCAGCCCCTCCAGCTTGCCAAAATCCCGCTCCTGTAAGTCGGCAAGAATCACCAGCTTGCAGTTGGGGTACAGCAGATCCGCCGTCTGCAGGCAGCGCAGCAAGGGACTGGAAACTACTACCTGAGGGCAGGAAAGCCGCTGCTGGGCAAGCTCTTGCACTCCTTGGGGGCAAAGAGGTGGGTTCAGCCGCCCGATGTAGGCTCCCCGGAGGTTTTCTGCAGTTTTTCCATGGCGGACCAGCGCAATGGTGCAGGCCCGGTTGGGTAGAACACTCAACGGCAAGCTCCTTTTTGCAGTTATTTGAGACGCTGGGGGATTCCACAGCAAAGCCGCTCCACCCGCTCTGCACGGCGGGCCAAAAGGCAGCAAATTCGCCCCACCTGCTCCCGCCACTGCCGCTCAAAGGCATCGATGGGTACAACACCGCTTCCTACCTCGTCGCAGAGGATGACCCAGCTATCCAGGGACTCCAGAGCATGCTCTACAAAGTCGCAAGGCTCCAGCCCCTGCTCCATCAGGCGGTGAATCAGTAGGTGAAACCGGTTGAGGGCATCCCCCGAGAAGGCCTCCTCCAAGGGGCAGAGCCCGCCGTCCATCACCTGCTTGAGAGCATATTGACTCTTTGCGTATTCCAACTTCCCTTGGGATGCTCCGCCCACGATTAGAATCTTCACGATAGAATTCCTCCAATGGCGGCTACCAGTAGGGTGAGCAGCTCGATGGTTTGAGAAAGAAACCCGGAAAGGTCCCCTGTGTTGCCGCCAAATTCCCGCAGCAGCATCCTTTTGTGAACAGCGGCACATCCCAGACAAAGACATGCGTTGACGGCTCCCCAAAACGGCTCCAGCCAGAGGAGGTAGCCCAGGCAGAGTACCACCCCTGCACCGCAGCAGAGGGTGACGCCCCGGCGGGAAGCTCCCCCCGAAAAGAAGTAGACCAACCCCGAGGTTTTGGCACAGGGAAAATGAGCCACTCCCCATCCGCTCAGGGAGCGGGAGAGCACGTAGCCCACCGTGGGAAAGAGCATGAGGCGGGGGGTAGCATACACCTGAGACCACAGGCCAAAGCTGAGGAGCAGGTAAACGGCGCAGCCCAGTACCCCAAAGGCTCCCATATGGGGGTCGGACATGATTTCAAGCTTTTTATCGGAGGGGGCATGGCTGGAAAGAGCATCCACCGTATCCAAAAAGCCGTCCATGTGAATTCCTCCGCTGATGATCAGGGGCAATAGGCTGGCCACGGCGGCAAACAGCCCGGAAGAAATCCCCCGACGAGAGGCAACATATTGCCAAAGCAGGGCAGGCAACATCACCGCTACCCCTGCCAGAGGGAAAAAGCACAGAGCATACCGCATGCTCTCCCGACTCCACTTGGCGGGGGGCACCGGCAGAATGGTATACATGGAAAAGGCTGTGCAAAAGCCGTCCCAAAGGGTTTTCATCACGGCAGAAGGCCTCCTCCCTTATGGTAGATGGGCAGGCCGCAAACTACTTCCACCACCACATCGGCCCGGCGGGCCAGCCAGCGGTTAGTTTGGGCAATGCAGTTCTGATACAGGCTGGTTTCCTTGGGGTAGGCAACCCCGTCGGAAAAAATGTCGTTGGTGACAAAAACCAGGTGAGGCACCTGCTTTAGAAGGCGCTCTGTCCCTGCCAACACCTCATCGGGGAACAAACGGGGGTCCCCGTGACCTTCGAAGAGGGCATTGGCCACCAGATTCCCCACACATTCCAGCAAAAGAGCATGGTACGTCTTGGAAAGACGCAAGCTCTGTAGGCTTTCGTAATGCTCCAGGGTGTCGAAGCCCTTATCCGCCCGCAGAGAACGGTGGCGTGCAATCCGCTCCTTGGCATCGGTGCCCCAGGGTCGCATGGTAGCTACATAGAGGACCTCGCCGCCCAAGTTGGAGCAGACATCCTCCGCCATGGCGCTCTTGCCGCAGGCAGAGCCGCCGTAAAGCAATACCAGCACGGTTTACACCTCCCCGGGAAAATCAAAGGATGAAATAAGATGGGTAACAAAGCATCGGAGACAGCAGGGCTTGTCCTATCAACTGGTGCTAGAGTACAGGCTTACTCTTCCGTCAGATGTGGGAATACCGCTCGTAGGGAGTGATTTCCGTATCGTCAAATCTGGGCATGCCCACATAGATGGAGTGGATCATATCATAAAGAGGGAAGGTGGCCACAGCTCCGGAGCCCTCTCCCAGCTTCATGCCGGCGGTAAGAAGGGGCTGGAGCTTTAGCCGCTCCAGCAGCAGAGCGCCGGCAGGCTCGGCGGAAACGTGAGAGGGAAGAAGGTAGTGACGGACCAGAGGGTTCAGCTCCACCGCAAGCAGTGCGGAAACACAAGAAATCAGGCCGTCCAGCACCACCGGAAGCCCGATGACAGCACAGCCGATGCACAGTCCCGCCATTCCGGCGATGTCGAATCCCCCCAAAGCGGAAAGAAGCCCCAAAGGGTCCTTGGGGTCGGGGGAGTGAAGGGCGATGCCCCGCTCAATTACCGCCAGCTTGCGGGCAAAGCCTTCATCGCAAAGTCCTGCTCCCCGCCCGGTCACCTGCCGGACCGGAAGGTCCAACAGTATCGCAGTCAAAGCGGAGGAGGTGGTGGTATTACCGATTCCCATCTCCCCGGTAGCCAGAAGATGATAGCCCTTTTCACCCAGTTCCAGAGCCACGCCGATCCCCGCCTCCAAGGCAGTCACGGCTTCCTCCCGGGTCATGGCAAGGCCGCGGGTAAAATCCCCGGTACCTTTGGCCACCTTTCGGTCCAGCACGCCGGGGATGATGTTGTCGCTATCTATGCCGATATCCACAGGAATCACATCAGCTCCCGCCACCCGGGCCATGTGGCAGACGCAGGTTTGACCCATCGTAAGGTTTGCCGCTACAAGGGCGGTCACCTCTTTCCCGGTTTGGGAGATACCCTGATCCACCACGCCGTTGTCGGCGCAGAACACTACCACTGCCTTTTTGGAAAAGTCAAAGTCGGAGCGGCCTGTCATGCCGGAAATTTGAATCAGATGGCTTTCCAGCCGGCCCAGACTGTCCAGCGGCTTGAGCAGGGTATCCAATCGGTGGTGAGTTTCCTTCATGGCGGTTTGACAAGGGGGTCTGATGCTGCTTAAAGCTTGAGAAAGATTCATGCTGCACTCCGGTTTAGTCTTGATAGCCCTTGCGGGGCTGTGGTCCTGCGGCGTCCAACTTGAGGCGAGTGGCAAGGGCGGCTCCGATTTGAACAGCGTCCTCCCGGTTGCCGGATAGCATACCCTCCCACATTTTGCCTTTGCTGTCAATCAGCAGGCCTTGGATGTTCAGCTTGTTTTCCTTAATGGTAGCGATAGCGGCCATCATGGTGTCCTGCCGGTCTATGCCGATAGCTTTGCCAAACGCCCGCTCTGCCAACGCCATGTCCCAGGCATCCACGCTGTGAAATCCCGCCAGATAGTTGACCCGCTCTCCCGCTCTGCCCTGTACGGCGATGATGCCCTGACAGCAGGTGGGAATGATCTGATAGGAGGGGAGGAGCTCAAAAATCCGCTCCCTCTGGTGAAGTGCCGTCAAAGTGGCGGCGGACACAATTAATCCACCGTAAACACCGGATTCCAAAACCGAAAGGCGAGCCTGCATATCCCCGTTGATGATGCCGGTTTTCCAGCCGGGGTACCGTTGGGCCAGCTGGATTTTCTGCCGCTTGCAGGCTATGCCCAAAGGCCGCTTAAAGTCCGGCTCTGTCCGCTTGGATGAGAGGATCAGGGCATCTGCGGGTTCCATCCGCCGGCCCACCGCTACCAGAGGAAAGGCAGGGTTATCATCAAAAGGCAAATCTTTCAGATGGTGCACCACCAGATCGGCCTGTCCGGTTTCCAGCTGCTCTTCCAGCACCGGAAGATGAGCTTTTTTCAGGTTCATAGGCAGTTTGGGCAGGTGGGAGAGCTTGTCGGCAGGGGTTTTGCAGACCATGAGCTCCGGTACCACAAGAGGATCGTAATCCCGGATTGCCTGCATCACCATATGGGCCAGCGCTATGGCCAACACACTGTCCCGACATGCGATGCGAATCTTTTTCATCCTCTTTGCCACCTTTCACAGGTTCCCGCAACGTAAAAGCCAACCGCCTGCACGCTTCCGGGAAACGGATAGGCGGGGTTGCAGCTCGGTTGGAAATTGAATCACATTTTTTGTGGGATTATCTATACTGTAATAGCCGAAAACATTGGTTTTTAAGGTAATTTTGTTCTGTTTTAGTATATCTTATTTGACCGGCGATGTCAAAGTTTTTCGGCTCCTACAACAACCCGAAGGGAACGTGATGCCTGCATGGAATCTCCAGCCAATCTGCTGATAACGGTGGACGCCGGCCACGGCGGATGGGACAACGGTGCACAGTTTGAGGCACGTCTGGAAAAAGACGACAACCTGCGTCTGGCGCTGGCGGTAGAAAAAGCTCTCAGGGCACAAGGGGTAGAGGTGCTGATGACCCGGGATACCGATGTCTTTGTTCCTTTAGCCGATAGGGCACGTATGGCCAACGAAGCCGATGCCGACCTGTTTATCTCCCTGCACCGAAACTCTTTTCCTGAACAGACCGAAGGAACCCAAGGGGTGGAAAACTTTATCTACCTCACCGCTCCGTTGGAAACCTCGGGCCGGGCGGCCCAGCTGGTCCTTTCCGAAATTGATGAGGTAGGGGTTCAGCGCATGATTGGGGTTTCCCGAGGCAACTATGCGGTGCTACGCCGCACCACCATGCCTGCCATGCTGCTGGAAATGGGCTTTATCAACAACGAGGAGGATAACCGCCTGTTTGACGAGAAGCTGGAGCAATACGCGCAGGCCATTGCCCGGGGCGCTTTGATGTACTTTGGGCTCAACTACCGCACCCCCTCCGAGCCTTTGCCCTCCGGTGCTCCGGTGGTGGAAAATGAAATCTATGATGTACAGGAGCTGATGGAGCAGCGTTACGGCTTTGGACTGCGGCCCACCGGGCGCTTTGATGCCGCCACCAAAAAAGCGGCGGTGATCGCCCTGCAAATCGAGCTCAACGGCGCTTACGACGCTCAGATTACCGTGGACGGCATCCTAGGCCCCCGTACGCTGAATGCCATCCGCCCCTTTGGGCTGGGCAGCAAGGGGGGACTGGTGGCTCTGCTGCAGGTTCTGCTGATCCTCAACGGCTATGATCCCGGCGAGGTAGACGGCGTGTTTGGACCCCGCACTGCCGCCGCCCTGCGATTTTTCCAGCGGGATCATTACCTCAATCCCGACGGCCTCGCAGGACGGCAGACCTTTACCGCTCTGCTGGCCGGTTAACTACATATCAAAAACCATGTTTCAGCAAAGGCAGTTATTTATTCTAGACAGAAATGGAACAGGAACTCTGGCGCAACCTCTCAAACCAATTGTCATTTATGCCGAAGGGAGCGGGAGATCCGCCCCCCTCGGTTGACGATTTGAATAAAAAGTAAGGAAATCCAATAGATACTCTTGACAGGTCGTGGGTTCCCATGATATTCTGTTTGGCAACAGCAAGCAAACCGTTGAGTGGGAGTAAGTAAGTATCTTGCCGAAATTGCAGAGAGCCGTGTGGTGGTGAAAGCGCGGTATGGAGGCGGGTACCCAATGGACCCATGAGGGCGGAGCAAAAGGCCAAAGGCCCAGTAGCTTCCGACGGGGACTCTACCCGTTATCAGTTGAGAGCGCATGTCTGTGCGCGCGCAAAGTGGGCGAACATCGCCAATTAGGGTGGTACCGCAGGAGTAGCAACTCTTGTCCCTGAACCGGGGGCAAGGGTTTTTTGTTGTTGTCTGGCCCCCAACCACATTTAGAAAGGGGTAACCAGCAATGACAAGCAAAGAAGTTCCGTACAAAATTTACCTGACCGAAAACGAGATGCCCCGCCAGTGGTACAACCTGCGGGCCGATATGAAAGAAAAGCCCGACCCTATGCTCAACCCCGCCACCGGCAAGCCCATCACCTTTGAGGAGCTGCGCCCCATCTTTTGCGATGAGTGTGCCGCTCAGGAACTGGATCACACCACGCCCTACATCGATATTCCTGCGGAAATTGTAAACTTCTACCGGATGTACCGGCCCTCTCCCGTGGTTCGGGCTTATTGTCTGGAACAGGCTCTGGGCACTCCCGCCAAAATCTACTACAAGTATGAGGGCACCAACACCTCCGGTTCCCATAAGCTGAACTCGGCGGCTCCTCAGGCCTATTACGCCAAACAGCAGGGCCTTAAAGGACTCACCACCGAAACAGGGGCAGGCCAATGGGGGACGGCGCTTTCCATGGCGGCAGCCTACTTTGACATTCCACTGCAGGTGTATATGGTCAAGGTGTCTGCCGAGCAGAAGCCCCATCGCAAAGCCGTGATGGAAACCTTTGGGGCCAGCGTGATTTCCTCTCCCTCCCAGACCACTGCGGTGGGCCGCAAAATTCTGGAGGAAAACCCGGGCACTACCGGCTCCCTGGGCTGTGCCATTTCGGAAGCGGTGGAGGTTGCCGCCGGAACCGAGGGCTACCGGTATGTTCTGGGCAGCGTGCTGGATCACGTTGTGATGCACCAAAGCATCATCGGTCTGGAGGCCAAGGCCGCTCTGGACAAATACGGCGAGTATCCCGACGTCATCATTGGCTGCGCGGGAGGCGGCTCCAATTTAGGGGGACTCATTGCCCCTTATATGCGGGATAAGCTGCAGGGCAAAGCATCCCCTCACTTCATCGCCGTGGAGCCTATGAGCTGCCCCTCCCTTTCCCGGGGCAAATACGCCTACGACTTTGGCGATACCGGCTGCATCACCCCCCTGATGCGGATGTACACTTTGGGCGCGCACTTTATCCCCTCCCCCAACCATGCCGGAGGCCTGCGCTATCACGGCATGAGCCCCATCATCTCCAAGTTGTACCACGACGGCTTTTTGGATGAAGCCAGAGGGGTGGAGCAGACCAAAGTTTTTGACGCTGCCAAGGTGTTCATCAAGCACGAGGGAATCCTGCCTGCTCCCGAATCAGCCCATGCCATCAAGGTGGCCATAGACGAAGCCCTGAAATGCAAGGAAACGGGGGAGGAAAAGACCATCCTCTTTGGCCTGACCGGCACCGGATTCTTTGACATGACAGCTTATATGAAGCACAACAGCGGCGAAATGTCCGACTACATTCCCACCGATGCCGACTTGGAAAAAGGCTTTTCCAAGCTGCCCAAGGTCCCGGGAATACAGGAGTAAATCGGCGCTACAACGCAAGCAGGCAAATAAAAAAGACAGCAGATACCCGACAGGGTATCTGCTGTCTTTTATTAGCTTGAAAGGTATGCTCTAGGAGTTTTTCATGGCGATCATTTCCATGAGGTCGGCTACGTGCTCGCAGGTGTCGCAGCAATCCTCCAGCTTGTCGAACAGCTCGCTCCACACCAGCATCTTGATGGGGTCACTGCCCTGCTCGTACAGGGCCCGCACGGCATCGATGTAGATGGCGTCGCCCTTTTCCTCCATATTGTTGACGTCTACAACGGCCTGATGGAGCACCGTAGATTTTTGGAAGTTGGGGAACTCCTGCATGGCGTGCTGCAGGGCCTTGCAGCAGTCCGCGATGACATCGGAAAAATCAATGGCCGCCGGAAGAACCTCCTGAATGTTGTACATATACATTCGAATCAGAATATCTTCGATTTTATCGGTAACGTTGTCCAGTTCGTTAGCTAGTTGGATAATGTCCTCCCGGTCGATGGGGGTGACAAACTCCTTGGCTAACCGCTTGAGCATCTGATGCTTAACCTCATCCTCGGCATGCTCGATTTCGTGCATGACCTTTCTTTGTTCCGCCAGGGTTTTGGGATTAAAATGCCGCAGAGACTGCTGCAAACATTCCGCCGCCTGGCAGGAAAAGTTTACCATGGTAATGAAGTCGCTGAAATAAGAATTTTTCTTTGCCATTATAGTACCTCCTACTGGTTATAGAAAGGCCAAAAACAGCTTGGCCATGACAAATCCAATGAGTCCGCAGCCCGGGAAGGTGAGCACCCAGGTGAGGAGCATTTCCCCCACCACGCTCCAGTTGACGCTGCGCAGCCGCCGGGCAGCGCCCACTCCCATAATAGCGGTGGTCTTGGTATGTGTGGTGGACACCGGAATCCCGGTCAAAGAGGAAATCAGCAGACAGCCGGCTCCGGCAATGTCGGCGGAAAATCCCTGATAGGTTTCCAGCTTGACCATATCCATTCCCACCGCCTTGATGATGCGATATCCCCCGACTGAAGTTCCCAGTCCCATGACAATGGAGCATAACAGAATCAGCCAAAAGGGGATTTCGAAGGTGGTGACGTTGGTTTGTCCGCTGTTGAGAGCCATGCCCAGCAAAAATACCCCCATAAATTTTTGGCCGTCCTGCGCGCCATGCATAAATGCCATGGCAGCCGCTCCGGTGATCTGGGCGTTTTGAAAGAAGCCGACGGTTTTGCGCCGGTCCACATTGCGAAACAGCATTTCCACGAACTTGACAAATACATAGCCCATGGCAAAGCCCAAAAAGGTGGAGAGCAGCAGCCCATACAGCACCTTGACCCACTCGCCGCCATTGACTCCGCTCAAGCTGTTGTGAATGGCGATGGAGGCTCCGGTTAGCCCCGCGATGAGGGCGTGGCTTTCGCTGGTGGGAATTCCAAAGATCCAGGCGGCCACTGCCCACAGCACAATAGCGACCATGGCGGCGCACAAGGCCACCAGAGCATCGTGGGAATTATCACCAAAGTCTACCATGTTATAAATGGTTTCCGCCACCTTCTTATTGATGGTGGTCATCACCAAAATTCCAAAAAAATTAAAAACCGCTGCCAGAATGATCGCCGGTCTTGGAGCGATGGCCCGGGTGGAGATGGCTGTGGCGATGGCGTTGGGCGCATCGGTCCAGCCGTTGACAAGAATCACCGCCAGTGTTAGAAGTACCGTGACCAGCAATGCGGGATTCTGCGTTACCTGTGTGAGAAAATCCAAAAAACTAATCATCAGATGCCCTTCCCTAATTTTTTCCTTACACGTTTTCCATAATCAACTCTACGTCCCATGGTTTTTTGGAATGGTGGATGCTGCCTCTGCTTGCCACTTCCGTCCTGTGGCAACGACATGGCCTCCACCAATCCCTGACAACCTTCTAAGGTATTCCTTCATTGACCCAGCGTTCTTTTTTAAATACATATTCTCTCATGTTTATTTAGTAGTGGAAATTTATGATCTTGTTGCGATGTAAGTTTTTCCAATGCAGCTTGGCGGAAAGCCACTTCTCTTCCAATACCTAAAGGAGCATTGGCATTTTTGAAACAAAATACTCTTTCGGTATGTGGAAGAACGTTTTTGGCAGTAGACTTTGCCAGCAGATCAGGAACACGCAAACCAATCTCCATCCCGCCACATAAGCTAAAGTAATACCCATTACATTGCAGGAGGTTTGATGATATGTGTACCGCAGTCACAGTACAGTCTTTACAGGGGGATCTGGTTTTTGGAAGAACCATGGATTTTTCACACGACATTCAGCCCCACTGTTATATGGTTCCCAGAAATTATACTTGGATCAACAAGCTGAATGGCCATGTCATCCGCAATTCCTACCGCTTTTTGGGAATTGGGCAAGCTCTCGATGGGCTTTTAGCCTTTTTTGATGGAGTGAATGAGCACGGGTTTGCAGTGGCAGCACTTTACTTTGCCGGATACGCCCGGTACAAAGCACCACAGCCTGGCTCAACCGCCATGCCCATTGCATCCTTTGACTTTATCCATTACATATTGGGCAACTGCACCACGGTGGAAGACCTTGCGGTTCGGCTAAAAAACATTGACATTATTGGAATGACGGACCCTGTTACCCGAATAGTCGCTCCGCTGCACTGGATTGCCATGGATAGAACCGGGGCGTGTGTGGTTCTGGAATATACCGAGCGAGGGGGGGAGTTACATCACAACTTCATTGGAGTGCTGGCCAACAGCCCGGATTTCGGGTGGCATATGACCAACCTTAACAACTACACGGAAGCCACTCCCCATCAAATACCGCAGGCCCTTTGGGGTTCTGTCCGGCTGACACCCTTTGGTCAGGCAGGGGGGACGGTACCGCTGCCGGGAGGTTACACCTCCCCGGAGCGGTTTATCCGAACCGCCTACCTGAAAACCCATATCCCGGCGCCACCAGACGGGGAATCTGCCGTCATCGCTGGATTTCATATCCTAAAGAGCGTCTCTATTCCCAAAGGTGCAGTGGTCACCTCCCGCAACACCGACGACTATACCAAGTACACGGCTATGATCAACACCCGGAAGGGCGAGTACTACTTCCAGACATACGACAACCCCCAGATTTACAAAGCGCGGCTGCAAAAGCTGGATACAGCCCAGCCGGTGGATCTGGGCCAACTGGATCAGCCAGTGTTTTTTGAGGAATTATAAGGGGAAACTTTTATAAAAATACTAAATTCTGTGCTGGCCCTGCCGAAATATTCTTATATCTGCCGTGTGTCGCCTAAAACCCCCGCTTTGTCTGCGAATTGTTCCATGGTGGGGCAGGGGAGTACTAGTCGTTGGTTTTAGGGATGTCTTATCCTTGCTGGCATGATCCATTGTGCTGTCGCTGGTCAGCGTCAACGTTTTGGGAAGCCAGATCCCAGATCATTGATACAAAAGATATACAGTATCTAACAACACTGGCTTGGATCATCCACAGAAACATTATGCCGGCTGAGCGCTATGCGATGCAGGCTCTTGCCGAAAAAGGTGTCGCAGCCACCGGCTGCATTTTTGCAGGAGTAAACACAATGCAAGAATGCAACCAATTTTTTATTTTTCAAGAGAATTTGTCCGAAGCCTGTAGGATGAAGCCTTGGGTGGGCAGACCTTTTTCCATACATTTAGCCGCGCTTCATAGGCCGGCTCCATTTCATATCTGCAAAGGAAAACATGAAACAAGGATGAGAGACATGAGTGGGAACGACAATCGTTATCTGTTGGATACTCTTCCCTTTGGAATAGGATACGTCAAGTTAATCCAAAATCCACAGAAAGAATCGCACGATTATATTGTGCTGGAGCTCAACTCCGCTTTGGAGGCGTTGACAGGACTGCGCCGCAGAGATGTTCAGGGAAAACGATTATCCGACATTTTTTCCGCCAGGCAAAGCAGACTCAATTGGGAGAGGTATCTTTCCTATGTTTTGCGCTCCAAAAAGATACAGCAGACCACCCGGTGGATCGATTTGTTTAGCAGACGGCTTCATGTTACTGTCATCCCAACGGAAGATGAGATTCTCGCCCTTGTCATTCGTAAGGTGGCTGACGAGCCGCCTATGCCCTGGATGGTGGAGGATCCGCCGGTGCATGTTTTTGGCAAACAGATGGAGATGGCTCTGGACCACGCCCACGACGCTGTCAGCCCGGTGGAACACCGGGACGGCGAGTTCTTCTATCTTCTGAGCAATGTTTCCCATCAGGCTCTGATCGGATTCAGCGACATTGGAGGCTGCACCCCAGTGGAGCTTTTGGGGGAAGAGGCGGGCGGAGTTCTCCTAGGCTATTACCGGCAGTGTATCAGCACCGGCCAACCCGTTACTTACAAGCAGAAATTTCAGTTTGCGCTGGGGGAGCGGCTGTGGCAGACTCAAGGAACACCCGTTTTTCAGAAAGGTGAGGTGACTCACCTGCTGTGCGCCAGCAAAGATGTTTCTGAGCTGAAAGGTGTCCAAGGGGAAAAAGAAGGGCTGGCCCGGCGATTGCATGCCATATTTCACCAGCACAGCGCCATCATGTTGGTATTTGATCCGGATTCCGGGCGGATTTTCGACGCCAACCCTGCCGCTTGCCAGTTTTATGGATATTCTCAGGCGGAATTTCACAGCATTCGGATTCGGGATATCAATATGCTTCCCCTCAAGGAATTTCAGGAAAGCTGTCAGAAGGCGTTGCGAGACAAAGATGCGCTTTCCGTAGTTCCTCACAGGCTAAAAAGCGGAGAAATCCGACTGGTGGACACCTACTTCTGTCCTTTTCACAACGGGGAGAAACAACTGCTTTACTCCATCGTCTTTGACGTAACCGACCGGGAAAATTACCGCAATGAACTGATCCGGCAAAAGGAGACTCTCCGCATAACCTTGGGCTCCATCGGAGATGGAGTGGTGATCACCGATCACGACGGCATCATTACCAGTATAAACACTTTGGCTCAGAACATGACGGGCTGGGAAGAGGAGGACGCCATTGGCAAACACTTTACCGAGGTGTTTTGGCTGCAAAATGAAGAAACCGGGGAGCCGGTTCAAAGTCCCATTGAAAAGGTGCTGGCTACCGGGCGCACTGTGGGCCTTGCCAACCATACGATGCTGCTCAACCGCCGGGGGCAGCTGATTCCCATTGCCGATAGCGCCGCGCCCATCAAAGGAGAGGACGGAACATCCTCCGGCGTTGTGATGGTGTTCCGAGATGTGAGTATGGAAAAGGAACACAGCAGGCAGGTCGGCTATTTGAGCTACCACGACCTGTTGACAGGCCTGTACAACCGCCGTTATATTGTGGATTCCCTCGGCCGCTTGGACACTGCGCAAAACCTCCCCCTCTCCGTGATTATGGGTGATGTCAACGGCCTTAAAATCACCAACGATGCCTTTGGCCATCAGGCCGCAGACGCTTTGCTCCAGCAGGTGGCCCGCCTGCTGAAAAACAGTTGCCGCCCGGATGATCTGGTGGCCCGATGGGGCGGTGATGAATTTATCATTCTGCTGCCCCAAACCACCCAGCAGGAAGCCGAGGCTATCATCGAGGGCATCAAAAGCCGCTATACCAAAGCGAACGATAGCGGCCTGCAGATCAGCGTTTCGTTGGGATGCGCCGTCAAGGAGAGGGAGGAGAGCAACATCCGCGCCGTGATGCGGGAGGCCGAGGAGAATATGTACCACCAAAAGCTGCTGGACGGCAAAAGTTACCGCAACGCCATTATCAACACCCTCCTTGCCACTCTCTATGAAAAGAGTATAGAGACGCAGGAGCATTCCAAGCGGATGGAGTTTTACTGCCATGCCATCGGCAAAAAACTGGAGCTTTCGTCTAAGGATCTGGATGATCTCTCCCTGCTGGCCATCCTCCACGATATTGGAAAGGTGGGAGTCAGTCCCGATATCATCAAAAAACCGGGCCCCCTCACCCCTGAGGAGTGGGTGGAGATGAAGAAGCATCCAGAGATTGGCTACCGTATTGCACAGGCCACCCCGGAACTTTCCAACGTGGCGGAGTTTATCCTCTCCCACCACGAGCGCTGGGACGGAACCGGCTATCCCCGGGGTCTGAAAGGGGAGGAGATCCCCCTGATTTGCCGCATTCTTTCGGTTACCGATGCCTACGACGCCATGACCAACGACCGGGCTTACCGCAGCGCTATGAGTCACCAACAAGCGGTTGGGGAGTTAGAAAAACATGCCGGAACCCAGTTTGATCCCGCCATTGCCAGCGTATTTATCCAAGTGTTGGAGGGGGAAGGCAGCCTCTGCACTTATGTGTGAGCGTTGGGTGTAGGGGTTACTTGGAACATTCATACAACCTTATAAAAAGAGGCTTGTTCTTCTCCTTACAATCTGCATCTTGTTGCCACCCACAGATCATTTGCTTACACTTGTTATAAGAGTATGGGGAAATATCTGTTGCCGGATGGCATAGCGCCGTGTATAATAGGAACAACGCCTATGCGTTATATTATGGTTGCGCTGCATCCTGCACAGGCGGGAGCGGCAGCAAGGAGGAAAACAGAATATGAGCAGAACAGTCATGTCCACAGACAAGATGGTACGCTTGGCCGTACTTGTCGCAATTCTACTGATTTTGGCCTTTACACCTCTCGGCTTTTTAAAGGTTGGACCTGTTGCCATCTCATTTTTGATGATACCAGTGGCAATCGGCGCTGTGATGATCGGCCCGGGCGGAGGCGCATTTCTCGGCGCGGTATTTGGTCTAACCAGCTTTCTGCAATGCTTTGGTACCGACCCCTTTGGGGTGGCGCTGCTGGCTATACAGCCGCTCTTCACCTTTATTCTGTGCATGGTTCCCCGCATTTTGGCCGGATGGCTCCCCGGACTGCTGTTTAAAGCCCTCACCGCCAGAGTGTCCCGGACGTCCGCCGCTTTTGTGGCCGGCCTTTCGGCCGCTGCACTCAACACGATTTTATTTGTGGGATTCCTAATTCTTTTGTTTGGACAGACAGAGATTGTCCGCTCCATAGGAGGCAGCGCACTTGCTGTGATCGGTGTCCTGGTTACCGGCAACGCGCTGATTGAGGCCCTGGCCTGCACCGTCACCACCGGGGCGATCAGCCGGGCACTTTTTTCCATGGTGCCGATGAACAAGAATACAGGAGTAGAGGAGTCAACCCAATGATTCTTGCGATTGATGTGGGAAATACAAATATTGTATTCGGCTGCATTGAGGGCGGCGAAACATCACTGGTCTTTCGTATGGTTACCGATCTGATCAAGACCGAAAGCGAATATGCCGTCGGGATAAAAAGTATCCTTGACTTTGAGGGTATCCGGTGCGACCGGTTCGAAGGCGCGATTCTCTCCTCTGTGGTACCGCCTTTGTCCAGTGTGATCACATCCGCCATCAAAAAAGTGACCGGTATCCACCCCCTTGTGGTCGGAGCCGGCGTCAAAACTGGCCTGAATATATTGATAGACGATCCGGCACAGCTTGGAGGCGACCTTGTGGCAGCCGGGGTCGGGGCCATGGCCGCCTATCCGCTGCCACTGATCATTTTCGATATGGGCACGGCGACCACCATATCCGTGATCGACGCAAAGGCCAACTTTATCGGCGGCGCGCTGTATCCCGGCACGGCACTTGCGATGAATGCCCTGTCCAGCGGTACCTCCCAGTTGCCGAAAGTGCCCATTGAGCCGCCTGCACGCTGTATCAGCGCCAACACCATTGATTGCATGAAAAGCGGCGCGATATTCGGAACGGCCTCCATGGTGGACGGCATGATTGACCGCTTTGAAGCGGAGTTGGGCAGCAAGGCCACCGCCGTTGCGACCGGCGGCCTTTCCGGTAAGATCATACCCCATTGCCGCCACACCATTCATCATGACGAATATCTGGTCTTGCGGGGATTGAGCATGATCTATGAAAAAAACAGAAGATATGCCGCCCGTGACAACGGATAGCATGTATAACCCCGCAGCCGAAAGGCTTGTTGATGATTTTTCCAACCTATAAAATATGGCTGCTCCAAAAGGGGCAGCCATATTTTTATGGGTTGCTATTCTATTCATACTCTAGGTTTTCGTGGTCCTATCAGCGGGGACGCTCACCCGGAATAGATCAGATGTCCCGCGCTGCAGAATTGGTCAGGCCATGGTGATAGAGCTCCCAAAAATGATGGGTGGGGCCATGGCCTTTTCCAATATCCAAAGCGTGGCGGATGGCGGTGGTCACATAGTCCTTGGCCAGCTTCACAGCCTGCTGCATGCTATGCCCCAGAGCGAGGTTGGAGGCAATGGCCGAGGAGTAGGTGCAGCCGGTTCCATGAGTGTTTTTTGTAGGGATGCGCTGGCTACTGAAGTAGAAGTACTCCCTGCCGTCAAACAGGACATCTACGGCGTCCCCCATAGCGTGGCCCCCTTTGACCAGTACGTTTTTACAGCCCATGCGGTGAATTTCTGCCGCTGCCTGCTCCATGTCGTCGATAGAGCCGATGGCCATTCCCGCAATTTTTTCCGCTTCCGGAATGTTAGGGGTGAGCAGGTCAGCAAGAGGGATGATCTGTTGAATCAGCCGGTCAATGGAACCGGGGTCCATCAGGGGGCAGCCGTTTTTGGCGTACATGACCGGGTCGATCACTACGTTGGCCGGCCTGTACTCCAGCAGCTTTTCCGCCACCGCCTCCATACAGCAGGGCTGAGAGAGCATTCCAACCTTGACGGCATCGGTACCGATATCTTCGTATACGGCGTCAATCTGTTTTTTGATCATGTCGGGGGAAACGTCCTGAATATCGATGACGCGGCAGGTGTTTTCTGCCACGATGGAAACAATGGCGCTCATGCCGAACACTCCGTGGGCGGAAAAGGTTTTCAGGTCGGCCTGAATCCCCGCTCCGCCGCTGCAGTCGCTTCCAGCTATGGTCAGCACTTTTTTCATGATTTGCTTACCTCCCATTTTGAAAAAGATGTAATATAGCATTCTGCAAGGGCCTTGAGCCGGTCCGTGTCCGAAAGGTTGCTCCCATCCCTCAGGGCAACCACCCGGAACCCTGCCTTGACGGCGGTTTCTACTGCGTGCAGCGCATCCTCGAATACCACCGTCCGCTCTTTCGGTGTTCCCAGCATGGCAAGGGACTTCTCGTAGATTCCGGGTTCATCCTTCCCGGAACCTACTTCCGTACAGGTGATGATGAACGAAAAATAGTCGAGAACGTCAAGCCGCCTGAGGGCCGCCTCCGCCAGATGCCGTTCGGTTGCGGTTGCGACGCACATCCTAACGCCTGCATCGGCAAGCTTTTGCAGGAATGGCTTAACATGGGGCTTGAGCGCAACATGGTGCCGGTATGCTTGCCCTATAATGTGGTGGATGGCGCGGATAAATTCCTCATCGGAATCGGTGATGCCGAACGTTCTGCGCACGTATTCCGCTGCTTGCAAAAGGCTGAGGGTTTTGAGGGTTTCCCGCAGATTTTCAGGGGGCACGATACCCTTACTACGCAGATAAAGATCCCCAACTTGGTCCCAGACACTCATGGAATCCAGCAGGGTGCCGTCCAGATCAAAAATTGCCCCCTCAGTCACGGCGACACCATTTCCCCTGCGAGGGCGTACAGACTTTTGGCGGCAGCATAGAGATCCGGCTGAGAGAAGATGGCGGAAATGACGGCGACTCCGTCTATGCCGCTTCCTTTGAGCTGCAGCAGATTCTTTTCCTGAATGCCGCCGATGGCGACAACGGGGATGGAAACGGCGGCACAAATGGCTTTGAGGGTGTCAAAGGATACGCCGCAGGCATCTGTCTTGGTGGAGGTTGGAAATACTGCACCCACTCCCAGATAATCCGCGCCCGCCTTTTGGGCAGCCAAAGCCTGCTCCACTGAATTTGCGGAAACACCCAGTATTTTATCTGGCCCCAGCAGCGCCCGCACATTGCCTGCCGCCATGTCCTTCTGCCCCACATGGACCCCATCTGCTCCGCAGGCCAGGGCGACGTCGATGTTATCGTTGATGACGAAGGGAACCCGATAACGGTCGGTTACCTGTTTTATCCGTTTTGCTTCCTTTAAAAAAGAATCAAAGTCTAGTTCTTTTTCGCGCAGCTGTACAAAGGTGGCCCCTGCGCGCAGCGTATCCTCTACCTGCACCGCCAGATCGCCATTGCCCAACCAGGAGCGGTCGGTCACCACGTAAAGAAGCATACTTTTTTTATCGACTTTCAATGTTTGCACCTCTTTCCAGTGTTTTGCCGTCAAGTTGGCTCATGGCATCAATCAATGCGACACGAAAAGTGGCAGTGCCGCCGTTTGTTTCCAGTACTTTTTGATATGCTGCTTCGCCGCACAGTCCCATGGCGCAGACAGCGGTGGCGGTAGCGTCTAGTACATGTTCCGGGTTGGCAGCACAGGCGGCTGCGATAACCGCGCTGAGCATACACCCAGTTCCGGTGATTTTAGACATCATGGGGTGCCCGTTGCGAATGACATATGCTTTGTTGCTGTCTGCCACAATATCGATTGCACCGGTAATCGCAATCACCGCCCCCGTTTTTTGAGACAGGGCTTTGGCGTATAAGATGACTTTATCCAGATTGTCATCGGTGGTGGCGTCCATAATATTCGCGTCTACGCCTTTGGTTGTTCCGCTGCCCTGTGCCACTGTTTTAATTTCGGAGCTGTTTCCCCGGATGACGGTGAACTGAATCTGCTCCAAGAGATCAAAGGTAGTCCGGGTGCGCAGGGCAGAGGCCCCTACTCCCACAGGGTCCAGAACGACGGGATGCCCCAGCTTATTGGCGCGCTTGCCGGCCTTGCCCATGGATTCCACCGTCCCAACGTTTAGGGTGCCGATGTTGATGTTCAGCCCGCTGCAGATGGAAGTAATGTCCTCCACTTCGGCGGCATCGTCCGCCATGATGGGGGAGCCTCCGCAGGCAAGGAGGATGTTGGCGCAGTCGTTGACGGTGACATAATTGGTGATGCAGTGCACCAGCGGGTTTTTGGTCCGCAGGTTCTCCCATATCACTTCAAACATTTGCCCTTCTCCTTTCGAATAAGAAATGAACTGTGATGCAAAGGGCACAAACGGCGATCATCGTCGGCAGCGTTACACCAATGGGTGGGTCCAGATATAAAAGAAAACGGTAAAACGCAAAGCCCAGCACCCAGATCAGTGCATTTTTAACATTCAACCGGATGTTTTTATCAACATCGGTAATCCCAAACAAATAATAATCGGTCAACAAAATGGCAAACAAAGGTGCAAACACCGAACCGATCAGGTATAGAAAATTTTCGTACTGGCTGATGGGTACAAAGATTGCAAGAGTCGTTCCGGCGGCGCATACGGAAAGGGCAGCGGCTTTTTCGCTAATTTTGCCGCTGAGGTTCACAATGCTCACTCCGCCGGAATAAGCGTCGAGAAATGTGGTGGTAACTGTAGAAAAGATCACAATAAACAAAGCGACTGCACCCATTCCGGCCTTGGCCAAAACGGTTACAATATCACCGGTGCCCGCATAAATCGCCGCGCCCAGCCCGACGGTATACATCATACAACTCCCCAAAAAGTAACCGGAAGTGGCCATCAGGGTGCCGGATTTTTTGTGCCTGACTGTGCGGGTATAGTCGGAAATCAGCGGCATCCAGGAAAGGGGCATGGTGATGCTCAGCTCCACCGCCGCGCCAAAGCTTAAAGTACCTGCTGCGGGGGAAACCCCGGAACTTGACCCTTTAAAAACGATGACACCCAGTACCAGGGAAAACACAAGCAGGGCAGTTACGACTACTGCGTTAACTTTTGACAAGTTTTTGATCCCCACAATAATCCAGACACAAATCAGCACGCCGATGACAACGCACCAGAGCACCTCGCTTTGGATGCTGGGTACCACTGCATTCAGCGCCCGGGCTCCGTTAATAATCATGACGGCTGTCCAGCCCAAAAGCTGCAAAACATTGAGGATGGAAAAACAGAAAGAACCGTATTTTCCAAAGGAAATGCGGGTGGATTCGATGGCGGAAAGATTGCTTTGCGCACCAATATAGCCAGCAAGATAAAAGATAACGCCTCCCGCCAGATGGCCGAACAAAATTGCAACAATTCCCTTTGTGATCCCTAAAGGAGCAATCAGCGCTCCGGTCAGAATCTCCGCGATGGACACAGCGGCACCAAACCATAAAAGCCCCTGACCGATACTGCTTGTTTTTTGTTGTTCCTGCATGTAAATACCTTCTTTACTATTTTTTATTTTCCATCGAGCCCATGCTTTACTCCTCCAAGCACATGTGTCTTTTGCAGCGCACCAATTGCAAGAGCGGAAATAGCTGCGCCCCCTGCGGAACTGAGAACAAACGGGATCACATAGGCAAACAGCGCTGCCTCCCGGCCCATCCAAAACGCCGCGACCGGATAAGCCGCAACCGCACCGATTATGCCTGTGCCGACTACTTCTCCCAAATATGCGAAGAGAAGCTTTTTCGTCTGCTTATAGAGCAGACCGCAGCAGAATGCGCCAATCATGCTGCCCGGGAAAGCAAGCAGGCTGCCTGTTCCGGAAAGAACACGAATAAGGGAGGTGACAAACGCCATCATGACGGCGTAAAGCGGTCCCAACAGCACCCCTGCAATAACGTTAACCATATGCTGCACGGGAAAACATTTGGCGGCACCCACCGGAATATAAAAGGCCGAACAGACGACCCCCAGCGCGGTCAGGATACCGGCGGTGCAAAGCTTTCTGACATTGTTCAAGAATCTCCTTCCTTTCTGGAATAAAATAAAGGCGGAATATGCACGCAAGCATATTCCGCCAAAAATACAGCATCTCATCCCTACGTTGGCATTATCCAAATCAGGTTCAAGGGTCGAAGTTGATTACTTCCTCTCAGCCTGCACACAAGCTCCCCTATATTTAATTGTGCCCAAATTATAGCACGCAGTTTATGGCGCTGTCAACCGTGCAGCAACATAGCCCCAGCAAACAGGTGAAAATGCTCATCTGAATATCATTAAACACAAACCAGTTCCGGTCTGCTTGTCCATTCATTTTGCGTAATTTTCATCTGCTCTTTACCTGTTCTTTCTTGTTTTTGTCCTAAAAAAAAGATAAAATATAAGAGATAAGAATTACAAAATAAAAATAGAAAAGGAAGGTATCGCTGAAAGGCAGTATGAATATAGTAGCTGATTTACACACTCACACCATAGCCAGCGGCCATGCATACAGTACGCTTGCGGAAAATATGTCCGCTGCAAAAGAGAAAGGACTTCAATTTCTAGGTATCACCGATCATGCTCCGGCTTTGGAAGATGCTCCGAAAGAAACCTATTTTAAGAATCTCAAAGTAATTCGTAAAACTTGGGGCGATATTAGAATATTGCGTGGCGTTGAGCTGAATATCTTAGATGAACTGGGAAACGTTGACCTCTCCGATGAGGTACTTAGCACCTTGGACTATACCATTGCAAGCCTTCATTATCCTGTGTTTCCCAAAGATAAGCTCCGGTTGTGCACCGATGGCGCCATTGCTGCCATGAGCAATCCCCATGTGTTTATACTGGGACATCCCGATGATGATCTTATGCCTCTTAGCTATGAAGCGCTAACACTTGAAGCCAGGCATTACCAGATAGCCCTTGAGGTAAACAACTCATCGTTACGTCCCGACTCCTTTCGGCAGGGTGCGGCGGAGAATTATCGAAAGATGCTTAAGCTGGCAAGAAATTTGGATGTACCGGTAATCGTTTCAAGCGATAGTCATATTTTCTATGATGTTGGGGATTGTACAATGGCTTTAGCTCTACTCGATGAACTTGGATTTCCGGAGGAACTTGTGGTAAACAGTTCGCCTAAGCGGTTGCTGAACTTCTTCGAATGTAGAAAAAGCACTGCGCGGTCCACGGCGCAGGAAAGTCTGCGTTGTAGCGTGTAGCGTATTTATATCAGTAACATGCGATGATTGAACACCATAGTAACGTAAACGACCCCCTTCCAACCAAGGAGGGACTTTTTTTATATATGTGGCATACGCCATGAGTTTTGAAGATTCGGTTGTGTAGGTTCAGGTTGCGTTTTCGTCTGTTCCCGACGATTCTCACATGAAAAAAGGGGCTTTTTACATACAAAGTTCTATAATTGGCGCGCTTGAAGGGACCTTTTGATTCGTAGCCAGACATTACATTGCTGTAACGTATAATCCATATTATCATTGAAGGTGTTGCAACCGTTTGTTACATCCTCCTGATTCCTATTGGCATATGCCCGCAAAATCATGGTGGAATCATTATCCCCCATAATTATCTGAACCGTTTTCACATCCTACTCCAACCGAAGCAGTCGAGTGCAATAATTGTGCCGGAAGCGGTATAGATTAAATTCGAGTTTTATGAGACACACAAGGGCCAGACGGTATAAGCATCTGGCCCTTGGAAGTTTGGTAATTCCAATATTTTCGTAAAATGCTATACTTACAAAACAAACCACCAAATAATGCAGGCGATTGTTGTTCCCAGGATACAGATTAGGGTATCATTCATAGTATCCACGAGACCCGCTGGTTGGATCGCCGATTCGGGTTGGTGATTATGGGTAGGATTTACTTTCTGCCATCGCTGATTATCTGAATGAAAAAGGCAATCGGTTATATATTCCAATACCTCCCATATAACATGGAGTGTAATGGATAAAGTAAAGCTGAAGAAAAGAATTGGAAACTGATTCAAATTTGCCATTCTGTTTGCCAACGCAATACCCACGCTGACAAACAGGCAGCCGGACAAAAAATGAATAAGATAATCCCACCAAGCAAACCGATCGTAGAATTTTAGCGAGTTTCCTAAATAGATTGTCATTATTATGATGGTAAAGTACAGGATATTGCCAACAGAGTCCAAATGGTAGGAAAACATCCGTTCAAAAACGGCGGGAAGATATGTTAGCCCAAATGCGCAAGCTGAAGATGTTAACGGCTTATAATTTCTTTTGAACAAATGGTAAAACGCTGCAAATCCCAAAGCGATTCTAAGCAGATTGGCATATAGAGTCACAGCAAGATTCATCTGAGTCATCTCCATAAAAATATACCTATATTCTGTCATGATCAAGGAAGGTTATACTTACTCCTGATTTGACGTGCAAAATTAAGATGGACAGGTGCTGTTGAACAGACCTGCCCGTCTTAATAAAATTATTCCACTTAGAAGCCTATTCTTAACGATTATATTCTTCTTACACCCGTTTTTGCGCCCGTTTTTAGTCAAACGCAAGGAGGTAGGTATACCATGCCGCCAACCGCCAGCTGTTAATATGGGTAAGGGGTATCCGGTTTTCATTGATAGTGCAGTCTGTATCTGCAAAGTGATTTATCTGTTACTGCTATAGCCAAGCAGTTAGCAAAAAAAGGTGTACCGACATGTGTTTGACCGAAGGTTTGATGTTCAGGCCTTGCCCGATCTGCAGATGTACCGAGTAGGGGTTATCATATATAAAAACATCGCCAGAGTATCATAATCTGGCGATGTCAATCATTCGTTTAGCGTACTTACAATAGAATCATGGTCCCCCATCGGAAGGATCTTGAGTGGACATCTCATCCAACAGACAGAACCGGAAAGAATCTAACCAACGTCTTCTCTTGTCAAAGGTTCCCGTATCTCTATATGCCCCATCAATGAATCTGCCTTGCTGCCATCCACCAATACTTGAACAGCCTCTACCTCATCTAATTCCGTTAGAGAGTACACCAGTTGCAGCAATATCATCGACTCCATTAAGCTGCCACCGGATAGTTGCTCCCCTGAAATATCTACATATGCGATTCCCTCAACGGTATCGACGCTTAAAACATTTAGGTTAGCCAGCAATGTTGTAAGCTTCTCTTCCCCCGGTTCCATCTGCAGCTCTGCTACAATCATTTTTTCTATGGTTTTATCTCCCACTGAAACATGTTTTTCCACCGGGATAATTTTGCCTGAGGAATCGTCACCTGTCATGATATAATCATTATTTGCATAGTATACTGTGATTGTTACCTCATCCTCCTGCGGCTCGGAGCCTACTATATCATAACTGTTTTCGTTTGCTGGTGGAGGTGCCTCTACAAACCTTTCTGTGCTACAACCGCTTAAATTTGCCAGTGTAACAAGGGTCAACATAAGTAATCCCAACTTTTTTATCACATTTATCATCCTTCCTTCATTTAATCCCCTTGACTTGTTTTTATATCGTCCCCGTTTTTTAATTATCTTATCCATTATATCCTGAATGGGACGAAACAGAGAGAGTAAACAGAAAAAGCCTTCCAACATTGTATCAATCCATAGATCCCTTTGTTTTTCAATCATCATTTTTCTTTCTAAGGTATTTCGGTGCAAATACTATGTGATACTTGTAATTCCATTTTGTATGAGTTAAGCGATTCGTGTCAGTTATTTCTATTAACCTCCTTTTGATAGTTAGTGCAGTTGGCAGACGCGCTCTTATCCTATCAAAAGGAGTTTTGTTATCTCAAGGAATGCTAAAGCTTTATTAGAACCTCCGGCACAGCCAGAGGTTTTCTTATACACAACAAATCCGAACGCTTCTCCTGCTAGAGAAAGGTTCGGATTATGTTGATTTGGCGGGGGTAAGCTGGGCCAAACCACTGGCCGTTTGATTGCCAACCGATATTAGATCAGCCGCGGTGCATAGAGCTTAAAGCAATCGGGGCCGCTTTGTTCTTTTAGGAATTCACCAACTTGTCAAAATACTTTTCTTTATAATGATTTAAAAGCTCATTATAGCTTTTTGTATTCCCACTATGGAGTTCCTTTTTCAGTCTATGAGAGTCAAATTCACCCGTTGTATTT
>JAHDPQ010000008.1 GCA_018434245.1 Oscillospiraceae bacterium | reverse complement strand
GGATGCTGATCAGAACATCCGTTGTCCCGTTGCCTTTCAGGGTAATCTCAATGGAGGCTTGCCCTTTTTTTTTGTTAATAAAATACTTCTTCGTGTTCCCCGTCTTGTAGTCATACCCTGCGTTGATCTTGCTCATCAGGTAGGATAGAAACTTTTCGAGGACTTCGATCTCTTCCGTGCTCTCGTAACGCAATCTTCGTGTCTTCTCCTCTATCTCAGGGTGATACTCCTCCATCCGGTAGACCTCAACCTTTCTTCTATCACCCTCGATACGGGAATAGAGGTCTTCAAGAAACTCGTCGATGTCTGCTCCCTTGAAGACCATCGCTGTCCCTTTTGGCTTGGAGATCTCTGCCCTGTCCCCCCACCGCTCAATCGCGTAATCTATACGTTTTCTCTCCGCGTCAGATTCGTAATCCACAATCAGGAGATACCCCATTGATGTCTCTTTTTGGGTTTTCACCTATATAGGGTTTTCTCCATTCCGGAGATTATTTAACTATATATCCACATTGGAGATACATTTATATGTTTGCATATCTCATTCTCGATAGAGAGCCTATGAGTTTCTGGGATACGTTCAGGAAGAACCCTGTTGACAAATTAAAAGTCCGTGAGCTTCAGGAAGAAGAAATCCGGCTAAAAAATCAGATTGAACGTGCGCGCAAGGAGATCAACAAACTCGAAAAGGAGAAGAAAGTCCGGTTCCAGGAGGGTGTGGGGGCAGACCTCCTGAAGAAGAAGATGCTCGCTCAGGAGATCAAACAGCTCGACATGGAGACTCAACTCAAGACACAAAAGTTCATGGCGATGCACAAGCAGTTTATGTTCGTCTCAAACCTCGTCGTGATCAAGCGGTTCGAGAAGGAACTGAAGAACACTCCCTTCTGGGATAAGATCACTCATATTCCTCCTGAACAGTTCGAGAGCGCTCTGATCAATGTCAATCTCTCCGGAAAGGCCTTTGAGAACGTGCTCGACAGCCTCAACCAGGTCTTTGAGATGCAGATCGCCGACTTCCAGACGACCGAGGACGAGACCGAGAAGCAACTGCTGGATACCTGGAGCCAGATCGAGGCCGGAACCATGGATCTTGAGGAAGGTGCGGAGACGCTATCCATAGAGCGAGATCTTGAGAAGAGGGAGATCTGAGGGAGATATGGGTCTCTTTTCCCGTCTCTTTGGGCCCAGGAACCCGGTCGATGCGATGAGTCCCAAGGATCTTCGCGTCATGGAGATCCAGCTGACCCGGCGGATCGACGAGATTGCCGGGGAGGCGAAGAGGGTCGATGGAGAGATTGCACTCCTGCTTGAGAAGGCGCGTTCCCCCTTGTCTAAAAACGAAGAGATCAGCCTTGCGCGCCGGATCAAGACCCTCTCTCAGAAGAAGGAGATGAAACTCGCCGCCCATGCCCAGCTCGACAAAGAACTCAGGGCGGTCTCGAACATCCTCATCCTCAAGGAGCACGAAGCGGATCTGAGATCCGCCGGAGTATGGAACCAAGTAAAAGATCTGGAGCCTGATGTTCTCGAAGACTGGCTCATCAAGAAGAATCTTGAAGGTCAGAGCAGAAGCGATCTCGTCACAACGATCACACAGATGACCTCAAGCGCGATGTCAACCGGCGTGGAGGAGGATGAGGAACTCGATGAGATCCTCGATGTGATCAGGGCGGTGAAGGATGGATCCCTCGACCCTACCGACGTAGATCTCACGAGAGATCGCCGGGAGTATGAATAGAACTTGAATCAGGGCTCATTTAAGAAGCCCGATTTCTCATTATTTATGGCAGTTTGAGGGGATCTCAGGCATGAAAGTGGACCTGACAGGCGCGCTGAACTCGATGCTGCAGAAGACCATTAAGGAGTACAGGGCAGCGGATGAGTGCGGCGATACCAGAAGCGCCAGGACAAAAGCCCTGGAATGTGCAGGGTTGCTGGAGCAGATAGCCCAATCTTCTCCCGGGCAGCGTGAGATATACATGAAGCGCGCCCAGGAGTGGAGAGCGATCGCGGGCCAGGTGGAGGCGAAAGGGAGCAGCAAGGTTGTGGAATCGGCAGGAACCGGGGAGAACGAGTTCCTGACCTATGCCGAGTCCCTGATCGCAACGACCCCGGTGAGGTGGGGCGATATCGGGGGCCTTGAGAATGTCAAGCGGTTGATGATGGAGACGATCGTGATCGCCGGCCTGAACAAGCCCGACTCGATCAAGCCCTGGAAGGGTATCCTCCTCTTTGGCCCGCCCGGAACCGGTAAGACCCTGCTTGCGGCCGCAGCTGCCGGGAGCCTCAATGCGACCTTCTTTGACGTCAAGGCAGACCGCGTTCTCTCGAAGTACTTCGGGGAGTCCTCAAAGATGGTCTCTGGACTCTATGCGGCGGCGCGGGTGCACTCTCCATCGATCGTCTTTGTGGACGAGTTTGATGCCCTCAGTCAGTCCCGAGGCGGCGATACAAGTGAAGCGACACGAAAACTGCTCTCGACTCTGCTCACCGAGCTGGATGGACTGCAGGACAAGAAGAGCGGGCAGCTCCTGCTCACTCTTGCGGCCACGAACACCCCCTGGGATCTTGACCCTGCGGTACTCTCCCGGTTCCCCCGGCGGATCTATGTGACGCTCCCTGATCCTGAGGCCTGTTGTGAGATCTTGAAGATCCACACAAAGGATCTCGACTGCTCTTCCCTCGACCTCGGTGCTCTGGGAGCACGGTGTGTGGAAAACCTCTACTCGGGGCGCGACATCCAGAACCTCTGCCAGCAGGCGATCTGGCATATGATCCGCGAAGAGAATACTAACCTCCACCATCTTGCCGAGTTGCCGTTCGACGAGTTGAAGGAACGTTCCCTGAAGGTGCGCGGGCTTCGTGCCGCCGATTTTGAGGACGCATTTGAGAAGATCAGGTCCCCTATAACCAGGTCTGACCTCGAGAGATACGATGAGTGGATGGAGAAGTTCGGTGAGTGAACGGGAGTAAGCTGGCGGGTCCGGGGGCCTGTCCGGGCAGGCGCCTCCACCGCTGCCGTATGGGGATCGCATCCCCCACCCGGCTCTCCCCTCTTATCTTGAAACTGCCTGACTGGTCAGGGGAAGGCTATGAACGGAGGCCGGATCGGGGTTGCAGGTGAGATCCACGGGGGGAAGCGCCGGCCCCTCAGCATCGCGGCACCAGAAGCACCTCGGTCGTCCACACATCGACGATGTTTCTGCACATCTTCTCCGCTCTCTGCGCCTTGAGTTCCAGCATACTCCCTCCCATCCCGTCGTCGATATCCAGTGCGTTCAACTGCTTGACCAGCCCGACAAGCCTCTCGCTGAGGCCCATCTTATCCAGTGCATCTTCCAGAACGTACAGTTTGTCGTGAACGTCCGCAAACCGCTTCGTGCGGCAGCAGGTATCGATCTCCTGGATCAGGTGGAAGGTGCGCAGGTAACTCAGGGCAGTTTCACGTTGGTACCGCTGCATTAAGGTATTCTCAGCATATTGCAGGGCAATCTCAGGGCTCTGGTGTATG
>JAHDPQ010000013.1 GCA_018434245.1 Oscillospiraceae bacterium | reverse complement strand
GGCCTGCAACTGGTGGAGGATAACACCCAAAGCATCTTTGCCTCCATCGGGCGGGCCATTGCCCCTCTCTTTGCCCCTCTCGGCTTTGGCAGCTGGCAGGCGGCGGTCTCGGTTTTGGCAGGACTGGTCGCCAAGGAAACGGTGGTCTCCTCCATGATGGTGCTGTACGGCGCAGGCTCTCAGGCCGAACTGGCGGCTATGCTTCCCGGTGTCTTTTCCAGTCTTTCCGCCTTTAGCTTTATGGCGTTTTGCCTGCTGTACATGCCCTGTCTTTCCGCCTTTGTTTCCATCAAGCGGGAGATGAACAGTCTGAAATGGGCGCTGGGTACTGCTTTGTTCGGTACCGGAGTCGCCTACATCGTCTCCATGCTGATCTATCAGATTGGCAAGTTTTTCGCAGCATAAGATTTACTTTTTTGTCCAAATACGCTATACTAATAACGTGTTCATTGACACGTTGATTCACGGTCACACCGTTGCCCAAGGAGGTGTGGATATGACCGCTTTGGTAGTTGTATTGTGTGGGCTGGTGATTGCTCTGGCCCTGTATCTTTTGGCCAGGAGCCTGTGGAAAATGTCCCGGGGGCAGTGCTGCGAAGGCTGCTCCGACTGTTCTCAGAAGGACGGCTGTTCCAGCTATCGCCCTGACGATGTATCTCCTAAGAAAGGAAGTGGCTCCCCTTGACAGAGGTTCCATTGGTTCTGCGAGAAGCCAGCGAAAACTATCTAGAAGTGATTTATAGGCTGGAGGAACGGTCCGGCCCGGTTCGCTCCATTGACGTGGCCAATACTTTGGGTGTTTCCCGCCCCAGTGTCAACAAGGCCGTTTCGGTGCTCAAGAAGGCGGGAATGGTGGAGCAGCAGCCCTATGGCCGCATCAGTCTCACCCCTCAGGGCCGGGAACAGGCCAAGGCGGTGGACCTGCGCCACAGAACCCTCAAACGGTTTTTGTCCCGGATTCTGGGGGTAGAGGAGAGCACCGCCGAGGTGGATGCCTGTCGGATGGAGCATGTGGTCAGCCCCGAAACCATGAGGCGGCTGACCGCCTATATACAGAAAATCAAGGAAGAACAAGAAATTCCCGGCGCCGAGTAAGCGCCGGGAATTTGCTTTGTACTTATCAGGGGAAGGTTCGGGCGGTTTTCTGCCGCTGCTGATAAATTCCGGGAATTTTTGTATGCCGGCATCCTGCTTTGTCATATACTGTCTTATCTGGGTAAAACAGCCTGTGGACTTTCAAATATCCGGAAAAACAAGGCATGGAACAAGTGGTTCTTCCATTTGGTGCCACCGATGGCAAAGGCTAGCAGCTTTTTTGCTGGATATTACATGGCCCTTTGGCTGGCAAATATTCATGAACATGCTATAATGACTCATGAACAGGCAGCCTTAGTCGTCATCCTTATTCCGGTCCTGCCGGCCCAACATCAAATCTCCCAGCAGACCGGCGCAAACTCCGGCGGCAAAGCTGGCAGGAGCGGCCTCCATGCATCCCCGGTAAAGGGTGACGGCGTGAAAGTAGTTGGGCACATAGGGTGCGGACAGCAAGGAGATCACTCCCACTATGTAAAAAACAAGCATCATACCCGCTCCCAGTTGGATTGCCAGCTTGGGATAGGGCCCCAGCTCCCGGAACAGCCCCAGAAACTTATGGATCATCAGACGCATACAGCGCCTCCTTTCCGGCGGGGCGGTCATGCCTCCCCGTCTATATTGGATAAAATCAGTGTAACATAAAGTTTTACCTGTCTCAAGGCGCAATATATGGCAACGAAAGGTTATGACACAATTGCTTACAGGGATTTCTACCGCTTGTTTTTATCCTGCCGTAACGGAGGACAGTCTACTGCAGCTGGCTGCTCTGGAACCCCCTTGTGTGGAGGTGTTCCTCAATGCTGCCACCGAGCTGCAACCCCAGTACCTAAAAAGGCTGCGCGCCATTGCCGACCATGCCGGTATCCGGGTGGTTTCGGTGCATCCCTACTGTTCGATTATGGAACCTATGCTGTTTTTTTCCCAATACCAGCGCAGGTTTGAGGAAGGAGTGGAGCTGTACAAGCATTTTTTTAGAGCCGCAGCTCTGCTGGGCGCCGATACCCTGGTCTTTCACGGGGATCACAAGCAAAGCCCTCTGCCCCGGGAGGAGTACTTCCGCCGGTTTTTGATTTTGTGGGAAGAAGCCAAAGCCATGGGAATTCATCTCTGTCAGGAAAACGTGGAGCGCTGCGCTTCTGGAAAAATCGACTTTTTGGCGAATATGAGAAAGTGCCTGCCTCAGGTGGAGTATATATTGGATGTCAAGCAGGCGGTACGCTCGGGAATTGATCCCCTAAAACTGGTTGCCATCTTGGGAAACCAAGTTCGACATATTCATATGAGTGACCATCGAAAAGGCGCCGATTGTCTGATTCCGGGTGACGGAGTTTTTAACATACGAGAATTCCTTTTAACCATGCGGAATAACGGCTTTTCCGGTGGAGTGATTGTGGAACTTTACCGGGAAAACTTTGAGGGTATTGTGGAAATTTCCCGGGGTTTTCACCAGCTTTCCCACATAGTATCAACACTCTCATAAAAGCAACAAAGTAATCGACTATTTTCGACCTTTGCAAAAAAGTGCTCAATATTAACTGTGTTGTTGTGATAATAATGTACAATTTTTTAGCAAGTTTAGTGATCCCGGTCGAAAAATGGCATAGAATTTTTCTTGCATATTCATTAAATTTATGTATGATTAAAACATCTGTTGATTGGTTGATTGATAGAGTAGGTGTGTGCCGCAACACCATTCCGATACAAGGGATAGAAGAACTGTCAATGAATCGGAACGGTGTAAATTGGAGGGAGGTACGGAAAACATGTTGTGTGTAAAAAGATATTCCTTAGTATCCAACAATTTGGAATTGAGCATGGAACTCACCAGCAGTAATCTTGTTGACGAACAGGAGAAAATTAGCTATACTACATATGGATTTCGCGTTCTGGACGGAGATAACAACATCTTGTTTTCCGCCGGAGATGTCGATACAAACCAAGAGTTTGTGGAGCGATTTATCAGACTCTGCGCCGAAAACGACGTGCGCTTGGTCCATATTCCCGATTTGTTGGAGGACTATCTGGGCCAGCGGTGACGCAAGGAGATGATGCCCGTTGAAATGTCCATTTTGCTTTTATGCCGAGAGCAAGGTCATCGATTCCCGTCCCACCGATGAGGGGGAAAAGATCCGCCGCCGGCGGGAGTGCCTGAGTTGTGAAAAACGCTTTACTACCTACGAAATCGTGGAGACTACCCCCATTATGGTGGTGAAAAAAGATCGACGCAGAGAAGCCTTTAACCGGGAAAAGATGCTGGCGGGCCTGATGCGGGCTTGCGATAAGCGCCCTATTTCCGCCAAGCAACTGGAAGATATCGCCGACAGCATCCAGCAGAAAATTCAAAATTCCATGGACCGGGAAGTGTCCTCCTCCTATATCGGAGAGCTGGCGATGGAGCATCTGAAGGAAATTGACGAGGTTGCCTATGTCCGTTTTGCTTCTGTTTACCGCCACTTCAAGGACATCAACTCCTTTATGGAGGAGCTGACCAATATCTTACAGGATAAGTCCCGCAATTCTTAAATGCATGATGCACAAGCCGGTGAAAAGCCGGCTTTGCTATGTCTTTTTGTGTTTTATTACCGCCAGATGTTCTGTCAACGACAAAATAATACGCTGAGGTGACCTATGAAGCATCCCATCGCAACCATCACCATGGAGGACGGCCGTGTCATGAAGCTGGAGCTTAGGCCCGACATCGCGCCCGTCACCGTGGAACACTTCACCAGCCTTTCCAACTCCGGCCGTTATGATGGCCTGACCTTTCACCGTATCATCAAGGGTTTTATGATTCAAGGCGGTTCCCCCACCGGCGACTGCAGCTCCGCTGTCGGCGAAAAAACCATCAAGGGTGAATTTGCCCAAAACGGCGTCAACAATCCCCTCAAGCATGTGACCGGCGTCATCTCCATGGCCCGGAGCAGCCATCCCAACAGCGCCTCCATGCAATTTTTCATCATGCATGCCGACGCTCCCTTTCTGGATGGCCAGTATGCCGCCTTTGGCTCCATGATCGAGGGCTTTGATCTGCTGGAAGAGCTGGGCAATGTGCCCACCGATGAGACTCCCGGCCGCAACAATCCGCCCCTCACCCCTGTGGTGATGAAGACGGTGCGGGTCGAAGCTGCTCAGTAAACGGATTGTATCCCCGGTCTGCCCAAATGGGCTGGCCGGGGACTTTGTTTTGCCCTTTCTCCGATAGCTTTCGGGGACAAGTTATGGTATAATAGCCACAATGCGACTATAATACTTCATTGCAAAAATGCCCCGCCCGCTGGGCGATGTCCAATTGTGCCATTCTCTATCCTTTCTACCCACGAGCCCCTTCGGTCAGGCCGCCTTCTTCCCTGTTGCGGCGGCGTTTTCAGCGAGTTGCCTTGGGATAGCCTGCAGGCCGAATCGTTGGGCTCCGGGAGAGATATTGTCAGGCTTTTTTTGCTTTCCCTGTCAACCGGGAAGCTTTTGGGGGATGCTTCATCCCCTTTTTGCAGCGTGTCTATATAAAAAGGCGCTGCGGGCGTCCCGCGGGACGCCCCATTTTTTATGCCGGGAGGACCTCATGAAACACAGCAGTCAAGAACACTTCCTTTCCCTAAAGCAGAAAGCGCTGGAGCGCTACTTCGACCGGGTAAATCCCATACAGCGGCAGGCGGTCTTTCACATGGACGGGCCTCTGCTGATTCTGGCGGGGGCAGGGAGCGGCAAAACCACCGTTCTCATCAACCGCATCGAAAATATGATTTTGTTTGGAAACGCCTACCACCAAACGGGGGACTATCTTCCCTCCCCGGAGGATATGGCCCGACTGGAAGGCTACCTCAAGGGGGATAAGCTTGCCCCCCGAGAGCTTTCCCGCATGGTAGGTTATGGCACTATCCGGCCTTGGAATGTGCTAGCCATCACTTTTACCAACAAAGCGGCAGGAGAGCTGCGGGAGCGGCTGGAAGCCCGGCTGGGTCAGGATTTGGCCACCGACATTTCCGCCTCCACCTTCCACTCCATGTGTGTGCGGATTCTCCGCCGGGAGGGGGAGGCCATAGGCTATGGCCGCAGCTTTACTATCTACGATTCCGACGATTCTCAGCGGGTGGTCAAGGATTGCCTCAAGCAGCTGAACTTAGACGAAAAGATGTTTCCCGCACGCTCTGTTCTGGGGGAAATCGGGCGGGCCAAGGACACCTTGCGCAGCGCTAAAGAGTATCTGGAAGCGGCGGGGCAGGATTTCCGCCGCAAGACCATCGCCCGGGTGTTCGAACTTTACGAGCAGAAGCTTAGGTCCGCCAACGCCATGGACTTTGATGATTTGATTACCCAGACGGTTTATCTTTTCCGCCAGCATCCCGCTATTCTGGAAAAATACCGCAACCGCTGGCGCTACATCATGGTGGACGAGTATCAGGACACCAACCACGCCCAGTATGTCCTTATCTCCCAGCTGGCAGGGGGGCACCACAACCTCTGTGTGGTGGGAGACGACGACCAGAGCATCTACAAGTTCCGGGGGGCCACCATCGAGAATATCCTCAGCTTTGAGGAGCAGTTTGCCGGAGCGCAGGTGATCCGGCTGGAGCAAAACTACCGCTCTACCGGCAATATTCTGGAGGCCGCCAATCAGGTGATTTCCAACAACACCGAGCGAAAGGGTAAAAACCTGTGGACCGCGGGAAGCCCCGGTGACAAGGTGATGATTCACCGGGTGGGAGATGAGGAGGAGGAAAGCCGCCTGATTGCCGATGCCGTGCTGGAAAACGTGCAGGCGGGAGCCAAGTTTTCCGACCACGCTGTCCTGTATCGGATGAACGCACAATCGGGGACGGTGGAGCGGGCGCTGGCCAAAAACGCCATCCCCTACCGGATCATCGGCGGAGTGCGGTTTTACGAGCGCAAGGAGATCAAGGATATGATCGCTTATCTGACGGTGCTGGTCAATCCCACCGATAATCTGCGCCTTTCCCGGATTATCAACGAGCCAAAGCGGGGTATCGGAGCCACCACCGTAGAATCCGCTCAGGACATTTCCGCTTCTCTGGGGCTTTCCTTGCTGGAGGTATTGCGGCAGGCGGATCAGTTTGCCGCTCTCGCCAAGAAGAAAGGAGTGCTGGACTCCTTTGTGGCCATGATGGACGAGCTTTCCCATCTGGCGGAAACCCAGCCTCTGGACCTTGTGCTGGAGCAGCTGCTGGAAAAGACGGGATACCGGATGATGCTGCAGGGACAGGGCATTGAAGGCGCTGTCCGGATGGAGAATATTCTGGAGCTGAAAAGTAACCTGATCCGGTACCAGCAGGAAAACCCGGAGGGTAACCTTTCCGGCTTTTTGGAGGAAATCGCCCTCTACACCGACTTGGACAATTATGACCCCGGCACCGACGCCATGGTGCTGATGACCATTCACGCCGCCAAGGGCTTGGAATTCGACCATGTCTTTATTGCCGGAATGGATGAGGGCATCTTCCCCGGCCGAAACGCCATCAACTTCCCCCCGGAGATTGAGGAGGAGCGCCGCCTTGCCTATGTGGCTATCACGCGGGCCAAAAAGAAGTTGGTGATCACCTCCGCTCTCCGGCGGCTGCTATTCGGCCAGACGGTTTACAATCAGCCCTCCCGCTTTATTCGGGAAATCCCCACGGAAAATGGGGAGTATCTGGACCACACCCTGCGCAAAGTCACCCGGCAGACCGCTCCCCCCCTGCAGAAGACTATTCCCCGCTCCCAAAGCGCCACCGACATCGGCGTGGGGCGGCAGACACCCCCAAAGCACTCGGGGCAGGCTGGAAGCTTTCAGACGGGGGAACGGGTGCGCCACAGCGTCTTTGGTGAAGGCTTGGTGCTTTCCTCCAAGGCCATGGGGGGCGACACCCTACTGGAGGTGGAGTTCGCCAAGGTGGGAACCAAAAAGATCATGGCAAACTACGCCCGTCTTTCCCGGGTGTAGGCCGGAACATAGGGTAGAAATAACAGAACAAAGCCCGTCGGGAATGCAGCCTTTGCGCTGCCTCTCCGACGGGCTTTGTTGTATAGGTTTATTCTGCGTACGGTTGGCCCTGCCGGGCACAATCGGCCAGAATTTGGATGGCGGAGCTGGTTCCCAGCCGGGTGCAGCCCTCCCGCAGGTAGGCTTCCATATCTTCTCGGGTGCGAATCCCTCCCGACGCCTTCATCTGCACATTGGCGCCGATGTGCTCCCGAAACAACCGGATGTCCTCCAAGGTAGCTCCTCCGGTCCCAAAGCCGGTGGAGGTTTTGATAAAGTCCGCCCCTGCCTCGGTGACGCAGCGGCACAGGGCGATTTTTTCCTCCTGGGTGAGGCAGCAGGTCTCTATAATCACCTTGAGGAGATGACTACCCACCGCCTCCTTCACCGCTGCGATTTCCCGGGTAACACAGACAAAGTCCCCGTTTTTGACATCGGTGAGGTTGATCACCATATCCACCTCGGAAGCGCCCTGAGCCACGGCAGTTCTAGCTCCCTCCACCTTTGCTGCGGTGGAGTCGTACCCCAAGGGAAAGCCAATGACGGTGCAGATGACGGGTTTTTTTCCCGGCAGGGCGGCGATGGGCGCCACGTAGCAAGGGGGAACGCAGACGCTGGCGGTCTGGTAGGCTATGGCCTCGATGCATAGGCTCTGTATCTCAGGCCAGGTAGCGGTGGGACGCAGCAGCGTGTGGTCTACATGGCTTAAAATTTCACAGGCATTCATTGCTCACTTTTCCTTTCTTCCAGAAAAGATTTTAATCCGCTGATATGGTAACATATCCCTTCCCCTCTGTCAATTTGCAGAGGGAAGAAAGCAGAAGCTTCCCCTCTGCCCGTTAGAAGATGCGGCTTCCACCCACATATTTGGCGACAATGTGGCGGTCGTCGGAAAGATAGACCACCCGTGCCAGCCGTTGGGGTATGGTCAGGGGAAAGGGAGCCGCCAAGGGGGCGTCGTCGATGATGAGAGCATCCATCTCCCAGCCAGGCTCAAAGGAGCCCACCTTGCCGAAAAAGGAGCCGCCTCCCACGGTGCCCAGATAGAAGGCTTCCTCCAGGGAGAGGGGGGCTTCCCCATCCTCCACCAGCCGCCAACGGAGCTTAGAGACCTGAATGGCGTCGGCCATGGCCCGGAAGATGGAGGTGTGGCAGCCTCCGGCCACATCGCTGCCCAATCCCACCCGCAGCCCCCGGTCCAGATACCGGCGCACCGGGGCAATGCCAGAGGAAAGGTTGGTGTTGGACTGGGGACAGTGGGCCACCCAGACTCCTCTTTCCTTGAGCAGGGACAGCTCTTCTTCCTCCGACCAGACACAGTGGGCCATAATGGTGGGAACCTCTGCTCCAAACAGCCCAAAGGCGCGGTAGGCATCCCCGTAGCAGCTGCTCTGTGGGCAAAGCTCCTTCACCCAGGCAACCTCCTTGGGGTTTTCCGACAGATGAGATTGAAGGGGCAAGTGGTATTCCCGCTGGATTTGACCAAGCTCCCTCATCAGCTCGCCAGAGCAGGCGGGGATAAACCGGGGGGTGAGAATGGGCCTTGTGTTGCGGTAGCGTCCGGCGCAATCTTTCAGCCAGCGGCGGGTGTCGGCGGCAGAGGCGGCAGCGCTCTCCTCCCGCAGGATGTCGGGGCAATTCCGGTCCATGTTGACCTTGCCCACCATGGTGACAAGACCCGACTGTTCCAGCAGGTCCATCAGCAGCAGGGTGGCGGGCAGGTGGATGGTGCCAAAGAGGCAGACCCGGGTGTTTGGGCCCCTGCGCAGCTCCTCCACCAGCATGGCGTAGGCGGTGCGAGCGTACGCCTCCTGCCGGTATTTGGCCTCGTTGGGAAAGGTGTGGGCTTCCAGCCAGTCCAGTAGCTCCAGGTCCAATCCCAACCCCCGAAAGGCAAACTGGGGCCCGTGGCAGTGGAGGTCCACAAGTCCGGGGAGGATCAGCTTCCCCCCAAAGTCGGACAGGGGAAGGTCCCCGTACCGCTCCGGAAGCTGCTCAAACACCCCGGTCACCCTTCCTTTCTCGCAGACCAAATAGCCATCCTGACGGGTATGCAAAACGTTGGGATTCCTGCTGTAGCAAATGTCGCCCTTTAATACAAAACCGGATTTCATCGCCATCCCCCCAATGGATGTTCCATGGATTTTCTCCTGCTTCCGCTGTTACCCTTAGGATAGAAAAGCGGCAGACCATCCCTTGCATTGATCTGCAATTTCGTCTGCCGCTTGCTCTGTACAAGTTATATAGTTTTAAGCAGTGTTTATGCTTATCTCTATCTAAATTATAAGTCCCCTTCCCCTTCAATGTCAAGTTTTTCTACCGCCTTTGGTGAAGTCTCATCATCGGCAGCCTGTTCCTTTGTGAACTATTCCAAATCCTTCGGCGACTTTTCCCCGGAAGGCTCCCTCCATTGGCCCAGAAGGGAACGCATCCAATGGTGCACGTCCATTCCGTAGGCCTGCCGGAGATTTTGAGCCGTCAGCACCTGTTTTCCGGGGCCAGCTGCTACCTTTTGGCCCTTGTTCAGCAGCAGGGCGTGAGTTCCGTAAGCTCGGGCCAGACTGAGATCGTGGACCACCGACAAAACCGCCCGTCCGGGGCGCTGGAGCCACTTGCCGATCAGCTCGAATACCTGCTTTTGGTAGAGCAGATCCAGATGGTTGGTAGGCTCGTCCAGAATCAGCAGGCGGGGGTCCTGTGCCAGTACCTGCGCTAGAAAGGCCCGCTGCAGCTCTCCCCCCGACAGGGTGGTGATCTTTTGCCTGCGCAGAGGCTCCATTCCAGTGAGGAGTAAGGCTCCCATCACCTTTTCTTCGTCCTCTTTCCCCCCGGTCATCAGGCCTTCCCCGTAGGCGTAACGGCCCAGACGGACGATCTCCTCCACAGTGAAGCCGTAGCCTGCGTGATGGCTCTGCATCAAAACGCCAAGACTTCTGGCCACTTCCCGGGGCTTGAGGACGGCAAGATCCCGGCCTTCAAAACAAATCCGGCCGGTATAATCCACGCTTTGGGAGATGGCCCCCACCACGGTGCTTTTTCCGGCACCGTTGGGCCCCACCACCATCAGCCAGCTTCCCTCGTCCAGGGAAAAACTCAAATCGTTCACAATGGTGAGGGAACCATAGCGGACGGTGAGATGTTCTACCTGCAGCATCAGTCCCCCGCCTTTCTATTGGAGTAGAAGATATAGACAAACATCACCGAGCCCACCATGGAGGTGACCACTCCGATAGGCAGTTCTCGGGGGGAGAGAAGCACCCGGCTGATTAAATCCGCCAGCATGAGAAAGCCCGCCCCCAGAAACAAAGCCCCAGGCAGCAGTTTTTTGTGGTTGGGCCCGGTCAGCATCCGGGTGATGTGGGGAATCACCAGTCCTACAAAGGCAATGGTTCCCCCAATGGAGACGCAGACGCCGATGAGGATGGAAACCACAATCAACACCCGTAGCTTTACCCGACGGACATCCACGCCGATGTGGCGGGCGTTTTCCTCCCCCACGGCAAAGGCGTTGAGCTCCCGGGCGTGGAGCAGCAGCACGGTTCCGCACGCCGTCAGGGCCAGCAAGAGGGTCAACGCGCCCCGGTAGGTGCTGCCCGACAGGGAGCCCATGGTCCAAAAGGTGATGGCCTGCAACTTTTCCCCCGCAAAGGTGATAAGCAGGTTGATGAGGCTACTGCAAAACATGGAGAAGATCACTCCCACCAGAATGATGGTGTTAGTGGAAAGGGAGTAGTCCAGCCGGTAGGATAGGGAGAGGATAAACAGCAGAGAACAGAAGGAGAACAAAATGGCAAAGAGCATGGTTCCTCCCCCCGGCAGGCCAGGGATGCGAATACCCAGAGTGATGGCCAGCACTGCCCCCAGTGACGCTCCCGAGGAGACCCCCAGAGTGGCCCCGTCGGCCAGGGGGTTGCGCAGCAGTCCCTGCATGGCCGCACCGCACAGGGAAAGGGAGGCTCCCACCAAAGCGGTGGACATCACCCGAGGCAGGCGGACATGGAGGAGGATGGCATCGTAAAACTCTCCGGCGGAGTGCCCGGTCAAAATTTGCAGGGTCTCTCTCAAGGGGATCGAG
>JAHDPQ010000176.1 GCA_018434245.1 Oscillospiraceae bacterium | reverse complement strand
GTTGCACTTCGGACAGCTTATTTGATATACTTTCACCATGAGAACCTCTCTTTCTTTTTGGGAGTACATGGGTTTTGTGGTGAAACCATTGTACCAAAAGGCTTGAGGGGTTCTCAACTTTCATTTAACTTTACAATACGAATTTATATTGTAGGAGGAATAACACATGGCAACTATCGGTCTTGATAGACTGTACTATTCAAAAATAACCGAGGATTCTAACGGCGAAGAAACCTATGCTACGCCGCTTGTCCTCGCCAAAGCCATCACCGCTGAACTCTCGGTGGAGCTGGTGGAGGCAATTCTGTACGCTGATGACGGTGCAGCAGAAGTTGTAAAGGACTTCAACAGAGGAACGCTCACCCTTGGCGTTGACGACATCGGACCCACGGCGGCGGCAGATCTGACCGGCTCGTCCACCGATGACAACGGCGTGCTGATCTCCGCCAGCGAGAATGTGGGTACCCCCGTTGCAGTAGGCTTCCGAGCGCAAAAGGCCAACGGCACATATCGCTATTTCTGGCTCTATCGCGTAAAATTTGGTCTACCTGCAACGAACCTGCAGACAAAGGCGGATTCCATCACCTTCTCTACACCGACCATCGAAGGAACGGTTATGCGTAGAAATAAACTGGACGGCATGGGCAAACACCCATGGAAAGCGGAGGTCACTGAAGGCGACGCAGGTGTTTCTTCTGGTACTATAACCAGTTGGTTCACTGAAGTTTACGAGCCGGTCTATACGCCGGAACCTTAGGAGGAATGAGCTATGGATAATGAGAGAAGCGCCGCAATCAACATCGGCGGTAAAGACTATGAATTGGTTCTGACCACACGTGCGACAAAATCAATTGCCAGTCGCTACGGTGGCCTTGAAAACCTCGGAGAAAAACTGATGAAATCAGAAAACTTCGAGATGGCATTAGACGAGATTGTTTGGTTAATCACGCTGCTTGCAAACCAGTCAATTTTGATTCGCAATCTTAAAAATAAGAACACGCCCGAAGATTTGCTTACAGAGGAGGAAGTGGAGCTTCTTACCTCTCCGCTTGACTTGGCAGCATATAAAAATGCAATCACCGAAGCGATGTTTAAAGGTACAAAGCGCGACGTTGAAAGTGAGGAAGAAACTCCAAAAAACGCGGAAGTCGGGTAACGGACGCTGAAGTCTTTACCCGGCTTCTTTACTATGGAACAGTTCAGATGGGCATGGCTGCAGAAGAATTCTGGCTTATGCCTATCGGACTGTTTTTTGATTTATGGACTTGTCATAAGCAATGGCATGGCATTGAAAAGCCGAAGAAAAACCGGACCATTGACGATATTATCCCACCGGGTATTTAAGAGGAGGTGAAGGCATGGCAGATAATTTTGGTTTAAAGATAGGTGTCGAGGGTGAGCGTGAATTTAAAAATGCCCTGCGAGACATTAATCAGTCCTTTAAAGTACTGGGCAGTGAAATGACCCTTGTAACCAGTCAGTTTGATAAAAACGATAAATCCATACAGTCGGTCACCGCCCGCAATGCAGTGCTGAATAAAGAGATCGATGCACAGAAAGAGAAGATATCCACCCTAAAGGCTGCTCTTGATAATGCCTCCTCCTCTTTCGGTGAAAATGACCGCCGTACCCAGAACTGGCAAATTCAGCTGAACAAGGCTCAGGCAGAACTCAATGGTATGGAACGGGAGCTAAAAAGCAATGAGACCGCTCTTGACGATACTGCAACGGGACTGGATGAAGTGGGAAGGGCCGCAGACGATAGCGGCGCAAGATTTGAAAAACTCGGCGGGGTGCTAAAGGCTTCTGCTATTGCGATGGGTGCAGTTGCCGTTGCTGCCGGAGCCGCTGCTATTAAGTTAGGCAAAGAGGTTTTAGAGCAATTCGGAGAGCTGGAACAAAATCTGGGCGGCTCTGAGGCGGTTTTCGGCGCATACGCTGCGTCGATTCAGAAAACCGGTGAGGAAGCCTATAAAAACCTTGGTGTCTCGCAAAGCGATTATCTTGCTACTGCCAACAAAATGGGTGCGTTGTTCCAAGGCTCTGGTATACAGCAACAGAAAAGCCTTGAGTTAACCGAAAAGGCCATGCAACGTGCGGCGGACATGGCATCCGTTATGGGTATCGATATGTCCTCTGCGATGGAAGCAGTCACAGGTGCGGCAAAAGGCAACTTTACCATGATGGATAACCTAGGTGTTGCCATGAACGCCACCAATATTGAAGCATACGCTGTTGGAAAAGGGCTTGACTTTGTATGGAGTAAAGCATCGCAGGCAGAAAAGGCTGAAATGGCTATGCAGATGTTCTTCGAGTCTACGGAGCAGTATGCAGGGAACTTTGCAAGAGAATCAACCACAACGGTAACGGGTGCAATTGGGCTTTTGCAGGCTGCACTAGGCTCTTTTACGGCAGGGCTTGGCAATGCTGACGCTAATATACAGAACCTCACCGGGAACCTTGTAGACGCTTTTCAAGCGGTGGTGACAAACATCGTCCCGATCATTGAAAACCTGACGAGCGCACTTCCGACAGCATTTGCGACGATATTGCCGGCTCTTGGCTCGCTTTTGCCGTCGCTGTTAGGTACTGCAACAACGTTGTTCCGACAGGTTTTAGAAGTAGTCTTGCAACTTCTGCCACAGTTAATCCCGGTTGCGATTGAAGCGCTTATGACGATTGTTGACACACTGATTGATAACCTGCCACTCATCATTAACGGTGCGCTGGTACTGATCCTCGCGCTGGCAGACGGGCTAATGGAAGCTTTGCCGGAGCTTATTCCCGCTGCGGTTGATGCGGTATTAACGATTGTTGACACACTGATAGATAACATTGATATGCTGGCGGAAGCGGCTATCACCATCCTATTTGCGCTTTCAGAAGGACTCATAAAAGCGCTGCCAACGCTGATAGAAAAAGTGCCGATAATCATAAAAAAACTTGTTGCAGCAATTGCATATAATTTCCCGTTCATTGTTGAATCGGGCATTGCGCTTATCGCACAGTTGGGATTAGGATTAATTTCCGCAATACCAATGCTGGTTGTCAAGATACCAGAAATTATTGCCGCAATGATAGGAGGCTTTTCTCAGGGAATCAAGGACTTTGTAAACATCGGAACTCAAATCGTTGAGGGTTTATGGGAAGGCATACAATTGATGGCATCCTGGCTTGTTAGGAAGATTAAGGAATTTGTCGGTGGGATTGTAGACGGCGTGAAGAATCTTTTAGGCATCGGGTCTCCATCAAAAATATTTGCTGACATTGGTGAAAATATGGCAGACGGTATCGGGGTTGGTTTTGTAGAGCAGATGCGGGCTGTAGCCCAGATGATTAATAATTCTATTCCCGTTCCGGAGATCGGTCTTGCCGGGGTAAGCGGTTATGGAGGCCGGGGCATGACCATTCACCAGACCAACAACTTTAATGGCTATAAGCCGAGGGATGGTGCTGCCGCTGTTCGGGATCTGGATCGCCAGCTTGGTAGGTTGTATAGATAGGGGAGGGGTGAAGCGGTGCGAAGGTTTAAACTGATCAACGCCCGGAGCGATGAGTGGCTTTTAAATGATAAAGATTCCTTCTTCCAGAATCCGTCCGGGCTGGGGTTGCGCCGCAGGATTGACAGCATAGCGGCAGGGAACGATTGGATTGAAACTCGAAACAAGTTGGAACAGCAGACGGTAAGCGGTGAAATTGTTTTCAAGGGCTATTACAAATATCAGGAGTTTGTCCGGTTTTGCAGCTTCACGCCCCTGGTTCTTTGCTACATGCCCTTGGATCAATGGTATTATCGAAACTGCACGGTGGAACTTTTGGAGAAAACAGAAATCAACTTGGGTGTCAGCCGGATGATCTGCCCGGTTGATTTTTTAGGTACCTCCGCCTGGTACGATCGGGTAACCGCCTCCAAGACTACCCTTGACCCATCCTTTGGGAAGCTTTATCCCTACACTTACCCCTACAACTATGCAGAAACCACTGCTGGAAGCGCTGACATTGAAAATACAGGGTTGATTCTATCCCCCGGTAAACTGCATCTCTTGGGCGTGGTGACCAATCCATCGTGGGCACTGCTGCAAGGCGGTGAGGTGCTATCCACCGGTAAGGTGTACGCCGAGATTCCCGCCGGACACAAGCTGGTGGTGGACGCTTCCCCGGCCACCATGGAAATCGCAGAGTACACCATAAGCAACGAGTATGTGCAATCCCTGTATGGGCAAAGTGACTTTGCTACCACCCGATTTTTGTACTTTTCTCCGGGGAAAAGCAAGGTTACCTTTACTCATGAGGGAACTGGCCCCATTGACGCATGGATCGAGGTGAAGCAACTTGCAACCACTGTATAAACTGGAGCTATTTGACCGTCAGATGAACTTCCGCAGCATGGCGGTGATCGAATCGCCCACCATCTACTTTGACTACCTGACATTGGAAGGCAACCAAATTATTTCACCCGTCATCATCCCGGCTAAGAAGGGGGATATCGCCCACATCACTGATGGTAGCGGAACTATCATCTATCAAGGGATTGTGTCGGACATTCAGCGAGATAAAACCGTCGCTTTGTCCCTGCTGCCCCTGCTTTCTCTGTTTGATCTGACGGTATCATATGACCGCACCGATCTACAGACCGGGGCGCTAGAGGACTTTATCGCCGGTATCATCACCGATCTGTATATTACCAGTCCCGATACCCTTCAACGCATCCCTATGACGGCGCAGGCCACCAGTAGCACCATCAATACCGCCCTGAATATCAAATCCAACGTCCATGAGTTATACGATATTATCACAAAGGCGTTTACCATGTACGGCGTACGGGTAAGCGCCGAGTTTTTACCCCAAACCAAGACTATAGCGGTCACCATCGGCAAGGTAGAGGATACGGTAACGGTGACGGTGCTGGAGGCTCATCTGGATAACGTGTTGGAAAAATCCATTGTAATCGGCGACAGATACGGGCAGATCAACAAAATAACCCTGATCAATAAATACGATGAGGGGGAGCGCATCATCTACTATCTCCACCCGGACGGCGGCATTGACACCATTGATACCAACCGCATTGTCCCCATTTTTCCTGCCACCGAGTACGTGGAGAGCGAGGATTTCCCCGCAGATGCCCTTGCTCGTGCCCGGGAAAGTCTTTCCCTGCAAAAGTATGATAACTTGATCGAGTTGACCTATCACAAGGATGATCGAATCGTGTCGCTGGAGGCGTTAGAGATCGGCAATCAGGTTCAGGTGATAGACGATGATAATATCTACGACACCATCTTAACGGGGTACGGGCGCACAGGCCAGACTGTCAAGTTAATCTTGGGAAACGTGCGGGTAGACCTTACGAAAAAACTGATCTTGGAAAGGAGAAAGGGCATTGCTTGAACTCAAACGATATAACGGCTCGCTGGTTACGCCCCGGGACGATGCGCTGCTGCATGATTTTTTAATCAATGATACCGGAATCTTTGAGGGGCTGACCGTCACCCACTTGGGATCCAATCAACTGCTGATATCAGCCGGACGGGGAATCATCAAAGGCCGGGATTTCACCGCCGAGGAGGAAACCATCCTTGCCCAGCTTTCGGATAGCGGAGAGCAGAAAGGGCGGCTGCTGATCCGGGTGGATATATCCAACGAGGAATCCCCCATCCAGTTTGCCACACAAGCGGCGGCATCCTTACCTGAATTGACACAGGAGGACATCAACCGGGGCGGTACCGTCTACGAATTGGCCATCGCCGAATATGATGTGGACGAGTTGCAAATTAGCAACCTGACCTATGTAGCAAAAACAGTACTGCCCCAGGGAGGTCTATATCCCGCCACCTGCACCTACTCCGGCGGTGACTTTACCCTGTCCGGCTTACCTGCCACCCTGTCGGATATCTTTACGGTGCGCTTTAAAGCACCTGCGGACTACATCGAGGGTGATACCTTTAGCATAGGCACCACTAAGCTGCAAGCAAAGCTTGCCAATCAAGACGCTGCACCAAGTGAGTTGTTTATGGCTAATGCTGTGCTCTCCATGGAAGTTGACCTTGTAGGTAAAACTGCTTTTTTTAAGACGGGCGGTGGGGGATTCCCTGATGGTTGGAATGATGTCCGCACCGCCGAAGCATTGGATAGCGTCACAAAAAATCAGGCGGTTGTTTTTTGGACTGATGAGGTAGCTCAAAAGGACGTGGTATCTCCATTCGAAAGGGTCAGCAATAAATCCTTTATGCCTCCCGGTTTAATTGGAATATCCACCCAAAATGCGGCCCTTGGGCATCCCTGCAAGGTGAATCTATTTCCGGCGCTTAATCTGATACCTACGTATGACCCCGTGCTTGATAACAACACATGGAAACAAATCGAGCAAGCTAGTGAAAACGCTGAGGCTTCTGCCATCTGGAGCATCGGTGATACGAAGCAATTTATGATCGATGGGGTGGGATATACCGCTCGAATCATTGGATTTGATCACGACACCTTAACCGTAGGCGGTACAGCAGGTATTACTTTCGAGCTACAGACTTGCCTGAGCTCAACCTACGCCATGAACGCTACCAATACCAACGCTGGGGGATGGGAAAATGCTGCCATGAGGAATACCAGAATGGCAACGCTATTCACTCAGTTTCCTGCTGACTTACAGGCGGTTATAAAGACTGTCAACAAGTTTACATCTGCTGGGAGTCAGTCTTCCACCATCAACGCGACCTCTGATAAATTGTTCCTCTTATCTGAAATTGAGGTGTATGGCGTGACCTTTCTGTCTGTGGCGGGTGAGGGCTCGCAGTACGAGTATTACCAATCCGGAAACAGTAGAGTTAAGACTGTAAACGGATCTGCGCATTCCTGGTGGATGCGCTCCCCTAATGGCGGCAACGCTACCAGTTTCTGCACGGTCTCCAACACCGGTAACGCTCTGGGAAACTCCGCTGGCAACGCTCTTGGCGTGTCCTTCAGCTTTTGTGTTTAATCCCGTAAAAATCACGCACTACATTTGAGCCTTTGCTTACGCAGGGGCGCTTTTTGATACAATTTTACGAAACGGAGGCATTTCAAATGAAGGAGATCTGGAATTGGATACAGCTGGCTTTTGCCGCTGTCGGTGCATTTCTCGGGTGGCTTCTCGGTGGGCTGGATGGATTCCTCTATGCGCTCATAGCCTTTGTGGTCATTGATTACGTGACCGGAGTGCTCTGTGCCATTGTAGATAAAAAGCTGTCCAGTGAAATCGGCGCGAAAGGCATCTTTAAAAAGGCACTTATTTTTGCCTTGGTGGGTGTCGCTCATATCCTTGATACGCAGATACTGGATAGCACCGGGGACAGTGGTGGTGTCCTTCGGACTGCCGTCATCTTCTTCTACCTGAGCAACGAGGGTGTGTCTGTTTTAGAGAATGCAAGCCATATCGGGCTGCCCATACCTGAAAAACTGAAAGAAGTTCTTAAGCAGCTTCACGGACGGGAAGATGGTGACGGAAAATGATTGACTTAACGAAAGCATCAACCGTACAGATCGGTCGGCGCGGTGAGCATCACTTCCGTAACATCGAGTTTGATGTTTCCAGTTTACTTGGGGATGATTATCCGGGTGCCTCACTGCAGGCAATCTACAAAAGACCCGATGGCACTGCCTATCCAGTGGTCACAAATTATGCCGACAAAGTGCTGACATGGTCGCCCAGTGCGACAGATACCGAAATCGTCGGCGTGGGACAGCTGGAAATTAGAGTCGTGTTTGGTGATGTGGTTGGAAAAAGCGTAAAGGTTCTTACCATTGTTGAAGAAGCTCTTGTGGATGGCATTGTCACGCCGCCGGAGCCTCCTGCTCAGGAGTGGCTTAACCAGGTGCTTTCTGCCTTAGCTGAACTGGATATTGAAGAAATAAACAATATGCTAAATCTCATTTATAACTTGTTAAATGATAATTACACACTGCTGAATACCACACACGGTTTGCTCGATGAAACTCGTGACACGCTGTATATGCGGACTGGAATTCTCCTCAATCATTTGCATCCAATCGAAACCGCTACCGCGCCGGATATGATAAGTCGCAGAGCATCCATTACTTTCACAAATATAGCGGCTGGCAACAATGTAGTACTGGGATCTGCAACCTATACATTCGTTACATCCCTTGGCATTCCGGCAACGAATAATGTGCAGGTACTTATCCAGGATACGCTTCGCAATACAGTCAAAACACTTGCCAAAGCCATAAGGGGCGTTGAAGATGAATCGAACATTGCCTACGGAGCGGGAACAGACCCGAATTCAATTTGCACCGCCTATTGGACGAGTCAGCGGTTTTCCATCGGCAGCACTACCATTGATGCAGGTGAGAGTTTGTTTATGCTTGAAAGAGCCGAAAATTCGACATCCGCAATAGCTCTCACATCCACCGCATCGTCTGCAATCAATCCATTTGCCCGGATAAGTTTCCTGAGATATCTCTTATCAGGTAATGTTTCCGGCTCAGGCGGGGCTAACAGCGTCCGGGGTCCTTTGCACACGGTATTGCCTATCGGCAGCGTTGTCATCGGTGGTCAGGGCGGATTGCTTTATCCGGCGACATATGACTGCCATTTAATAACCCTTTGCCGCCAATCGGATACAAGCGAAAAGGAACTTGACTTCTATATTTCCAATGACGAGGAGACGTTTACCAGACTTCAACGCAGTACGCCCATCGGGTCGAATACCTCAGCCGAATCCCTGCACGTTGACATCGAAATGCGGCAAGCCAGGGTACCTGCTGGGTACGGACTGTATATCTGTATGGGAAGTGACGGAACGTCATCAAGTGCTTATTGCGATTTGAAGTTTACCTACCATCTGTATCCTACCGCTCTTACGACTGATACAACACTTTAATTGTGAGGTGATTTTAATGAATTTACGCAAGTTAATATTAACAAATAACGCTTGCTACAAAGCAGGCCGAACTATCACTCCTAAGGGTATCATGGTGCATTCAACAGGGGCAAATAATCCGTGGCTGAAACGCTATGTCGGCCCTGACGACGGATTGCTTGGGAAGAACCAGTACAATAACCACTGGAACCAAGGTAAGCCCGGAGGACGGCAGGTCTGTGTTCATGCCTTCATCGGAAAGCTGGCGAACGGAACAGTCGCCACATATCAGACCCTCCCGTGGAATCATCGAGGTTGGCATGGTGGCTCCGGTTCAAAAGGCTCAGTCAACGATACTCATATCAGTTTTGAAATTTGTGAAGATGGACTGACCGATGCCGCCTACTTCAATGCTGTGTATAAAGAAGCAACTGAATTATGCGCCAATCTTTGCAAAGAGTACAAGCTCGACCCAATGGCAGATGGCGTGATCATTGGGCATTACGAAGGGCATAAGCGTGGTATCGCCAGTAACCATGCCGACCCCGGGCACTGGTTTCCTAAACACGGGAAGTCAATGGATACTTTCCGTGCCGAAGTTAAAAAGTTGCTGTCAGCAATAGAAGCGCCTACCTCCACCGAACTGAAGAAACTGTACCGAGTTCAAGTCGGTGCATACTCTGTCAAAGCAAATGCTGACGCCATGCTTAAGAAGGTTAAGGCGGCAGGATTTAAGGATGCTTTCATTAAATATTCGTGATAACTATTATCATGCCCGCGGAGCATAAAAACTCTGCGGGCTTTTTTTATTTATAGGTGTATAAAACGCTCCACTTTTCTCCGTATAGCGAGGAGGTGGTTTCTCGTGTTCAATGAACAGAAACTTGAGTTAATGCGTTGCCCTATTGGCGAAGGGCTGAAAATCGATGGTGAAGTGAACGCTACTCCGCATGAGCAAATGCAGCGCGAAGTTGATTATGTGAGAGCACAGCAAATACTCACTTCTATGCTTGAGAAAGGTTTAATTACCTTGTCGGAATTCAACAAGATAACCGAATTAAATCGCAAAACTTTCTCGCCACTATTAGCTGAGATTATGCCCTGAAATCGTTGATATAACTTCGTTTCAGAGGTAATATGTCACACTGACTAAGGAGGTGAGAATTTGAAAAAGGTAACGAAAATTGCTCAAAACACAGCCGATTTAACCGAACAGACTAAGTTGCGGGTTGCGGCCTACTGCCGTGTATCTACCGACAGCGATGAACAACTCGAAAGTCTGGATACTCAAATAAAGCATTATAAATCCTACGTCAATGCAAATCCTGAGTGGGAATTTGCCGGGCTCTATTATGATGAGGGCATCTCCGGAACAAAAAAGGAAAAGCGGCCTGAATTGCTTCGAATGATTGCAGACTGTGAAGACAGAAAAATAGACCTCATTGTAACGAAGTCTATCAGCAGATTTGCTCGAAATACAACCGATTGTCTTGAACTGGTCAGAAAGCTACTTGACCTTGATGTTTTCATTTATTTTGAGAAAGAAAACATTAACACCGGGTCAATGGAAAGCGAACTCATGCTGTCAATCCTGTCTGCACTGGCCGAAAGCGAATCGGTCTCCATCTCCGAGAACAACAAATGGTCGATTAAGCGCAGATTCCAAAATGGTACATATAAAATATCTTATCCGCCTTACGGCTACGACAATGTGAATGGAGAAATGGTTATCAATAAGTCTCAAGCTAAAATTGTCCGCTTCATCTTTGCCGAGATTTTGTCCGGCAAGGGTACTCACAAAATCGCTAATGAGTTGAACAGGCGAAAAATTCCAACCAAAAAAGGCGGTCGCTGGACATCAACGACTATACGCGGGATGGTTAGTAATGAAAAGTACACAGGTGATGTCATTTTTCAAAAGACCTATACTGATGAGCACTTCAACCGCCATAACAACAATGGAGAAAAAGACCAATATCTAATTCGAAATCATCACGAGCCGATTATCAGTCATGAGGATTTTGAGACCGCACAGGATATTATTGATCAGCGTGCTAAGGAAAAAGGGCTGGAAAAGCAAAACACAAAGTATCAGAACCGTTATCCCTTTTCAGGCAAAATCATCTGCGGCCAGTGCGGTGGCACATTTAAACGCAGAAGTCACTCAAGCGGAAGACATCGAATTGCTTGGTGCTGCTCCACTCATATTGCAGACATCAAGAAATGCTCTATGAAATATGTGCCGGAGTCTGCTATTGAATATGCGTTTGTTACCATGATGAACAAGCTCATTTTCGGACATGTAGTTGTTCTAAAACCATTGTTAGTCAGTCTGCGTGGGATGAATTCAGATGATACTTTGGAGAGCATTCAGGCGATTGACAAGAAACTCGAAGAAAATGTGGAACAACGAAATGTACTGGTTGGGCTAATGACCAAAAAATATCTTGAGCCTGCCGTTTACAATAAGAGCAACAATGAATTGTTGCAAGAGGCAGAACGCCTGCGTCGCCAAAAGGAATCCATAACGCGATTCCTGAATAATGACTTCCAAAACCTAAGTGAAGTCAGTGCTCTGCTGCAATATGCTACCAAAGCATCAATGCTGGAGGGCTTTGACGGTGAATTGTTTACCCGTTTTGTGGAGAGGGTTCTTGTTTATTCACGAGCGGAAATTGGATTCGAATTAAAATGCGGCATTACGCTAAAAGAAAGGCTGGTGAGGTAAATGAGTCATACACCATTCGGCTACCGGATTGAAAGTGGAAAAGCCGTAATTAATAAAGAGGCTGCAGAGCAGATAAAAGTATTATTTCAATCCTACCTGAGCGGCGATTCCTTGGCTACGGCCGCAAAGAAAGCGGGTATTAAAGCTTTCCATTCCGGTATCGGAAGAATGCTACGAAATACCCGATACCTCGGTGATGAGTTTTATCCGCCGATTATTGACAAAGACACTTTCAATACTACCGAAGCAGAACGAATTATGCGGGCGGAAAGACTCGGCCGTACCAAAAAGTTTAAACAAGAAAAAGAGGTCGTTTATCCTACCATCTTTCGCATGAAAGAAGGAACAGAGGAACTCGACGACCCCTTCGGGCAGGCGGAATACGCCTACAGTTTAATTGAAATGGAGGTGAACAAGAATGGCAGTCAGTAAAAATGTCACCGTGATTCCGGCAAGAAAGCATACTCGCAAGAGCAAGGACGAGGAAAAACCGAAACTCCGCGTTGCTGCTTACTGCCGTGTTTCCACAGACAGCGAGGAGCAGGCTACCAGCTATGACACACAGATTGAGCATTACACCGCCTACATACAAGGGCACCCCGACTGGATGCTGGCGGGTATTTTTGCGGACGACGGTATTTCCGGTACCAATACTAAGAAGCGTGAAGAATTCAACCGCATGATTGACGAGTGTATGGCCGGCAATATCGATATGATCATTACAAAGTCCATCAGCCGCTTTGCGCGAAACACGCTGGACTGTTTGAAGTATATCCGCCAACTTAAGGACAAGAGCATACCGGTCTATTTCGAGAAAGAAAACATAAACACCATGGATTCCAAAGGCGAGGTTATGCTCACAATTATGGCATCCCTTGCGCAGCAGGAAAGCCAGTCCTTAAGTCAGAATGTGAAACTGGGTTTACAGTATCGTTACCAACAAGGTGAAATACAGGTCAACTGCGCACGGTTCCTCGGTTACACCAAGGATGAGAATAAGCGTCTTGTAGTTGTACCGGAGGAAGCCGAAATCGTAAAACGAATTTATCGGGAATACCTTGAGGGTGCCAGTATGCTAAAGATTGCCCGTGGGTTAGAGGCCGACGGTATCCTGAACGGTGCAGGTAATGAGCGCTGGCACACCAGTAACATTAACAACATTCTACGAAATGAAAAGTACATCGGAGATGCGCTCTTGCAGAAAACCTATACGGTTGATTTTCTTACAAAGAAGCGGGTCAAGAACAACGGTATTGTTCCGCAGTACTATGTAGAGAACAGCCATGAAGCCATCATCCCGCGTGAAGTTTTCATGCAGGTGCAGGAAGAGCTTATCCGCCGCCGTATTGTACACACAAGCCCGAACGGCAAGACCAGAACCTTTAGCAGCAACCATGTCTTTGCTCAGATAATCATCTGCGGCAAATGTGGTGAGGTTTTTCGCAGGGTGCATTGGAACAACAGAGGTAAGAAGTCCATCGTCTGGCGCTGTGTCAGCCGATTAGAAAACACCGGCCTATTCTGCGATGCTCGCACGGTACTGGAGAGCACCATTGAGCAAGTGCTGGTCACCGCTATCAATCAGACGCTCTGCGACAAAGACTCTTTCCTCACAACTCTGCGGGACAACATCGCAACCGTCATAAATCGAGAAAGCGACAAGGCCTTGGCGGATATCGATAAGCGGCTGGAGGAACTGCAAACAGAGCTTCTGAAGCTGGCCACTTCTAATGCGGATTATGATAAAGTTGGCGATGAGATTCACCACCTGCGTGACCAAAAGCAGAAGCTGCTTCTTGAAAATGCTAACCGTGATGAACTCAAAAAGCGTATGGCTGATATGAGCACATTCCTAAAGAAGCGGTCCACCGCCCTCGCCGAATACGACGAGCAGCTTGTCCGGCGGTTGATTGAAAAGGTCACTATATACGAGAATAAATTCGCTGTGGAATTTAAGTCCGGATTGATAATGGAGGTAGAGGGATAAAAGGCCAATAATTAACCTTAATAAATTGCAACGTGGAACGCTAACCTTTACTTTAAATTATAAACACAATGGGAAGTTTAGCAGCCTTTCACGCTGCCTGTTGGAGAATTTCCCTTTGTATGTTCAGATAGTATTTAAGGTCGTCTGCAGTCTTGACCTTAAAAGACTTTGGGCGATTGATTAACTTTACATTGAAGCTGTTGGCCTGTGCCAAACGGATAGTGTAGTCAAAAATACAGTGGATCAGCTCGCTGAGTTGCGATGTTGGTATGTGAAGATCGATACTCTTGTTCAGATTATGTTTCTCGATTTTCTCGACGGCTCCAATCAAAGCATTAAGCTCCTCTATGGTAAGCTTTCCATCCCGTGCTACATCAAGATAGTTTTGAAGTGCTACTCCGAACTGCTTTTCGAGCTCACGCTGCTTCCGATGGTATACATAGCTGATTGTACCAACTACTGCTCCACCTATAATCAGAGCTCCACCGACAACGAACGTTCCTTTCTTATGCTCTCGGATGAAATCAATGGCTTTGCTTGCACCTTCTTTAGCAGCATCAGCAACCGCAGGTATGTGTTTGGCAACCCGTTTGTTATCAATATTTTTTGCCATGCCGCAGAGTTCCAATGCTCCTGCCTTGACACCAGCATATGTTTTTTCATCAATATTCAGGTAAATTGGTACAACCGGCATAGTCTCAGCTCCTTTATAGATTATTTATCTGCTCTTAGAGTTCCTTTGCCAGAGCATAACTTTAACATAATGGAAAGCTAAAGGTTTCATTTTCCTTTTCGTTCTTGGAATTGTTTCATCATGCCGACTGAGCGCGCGAATGCATGTTGGTAACACTGGCTAATCTGTTTTTTGTTTATTGAGGTAATGAAACCGATTTCTTTGCACGCATCCAGATCAATTAGTTGACAATCCTGATTTGAAAGTACCCCAAAGTAGGCTGACGGATGGACAGCACTTAAGAGCAGCTTTGGCGAAATCGGATAATAAACTATAGTAGTCGGCTTTTTTAGGCCATTGATAAATGGGCGGGCGTTTTTCGTAATACTATTGATGAACATGACCGGGTTATCACTGGTTATGAATTCCATATTTCCTTGTATTCGATAGACAAGAATATCTCGGTTGAAAAGAATTCTAGCATATTTTGTAATTCTCTCCGAATCTAGCGTAACGTCCATAACCGTTCGCTTGAAGTAAAATTCATCACTTGCAAATGCCTCAAGCAGCTTATTTTGTTCATTGTTAAGCGACCCAAACAAGGTTTTAGCTTTATCTATAGCTTCCGGCAGATAATCTGCATAAAGCTTTTTCTCATACTCTCGGCTTTGCTTTCCTCGAAGTAGCTGTACAACCATAATAACTGCAAGCTGGGCCTTTTCTGAGGGACTTATAACAGTTGTTCCATTTTGTACTAAAATATTTGTTTGAGAAATTAACTTTGTTAAAATCTTCCCCATAAGTGGCTCTATACCAGAAGCATAGGCGCGTTCCCAGCAATAGGGATCATCAAGTTTTTCCAATGTATAGAAATCATTTTCTACACCTACAGCACGAACTCCAGTCGTAAATATCCGGTGTTCACGCTTGTCCATCACTGCAATACAACCGTTTAAATCACAGAAGTTCCTCAAATACACCTTGGGAACATGATGCTGTCTGGTAGGCTTGTTTTTTCCCCCGATCTTTTTCACCTCAATTCTGCCCCTTTTTACTCACTGTTTATCTATATAAGCGGCGCATGAGGGACAGAATCCGTGCTCAACCGAATCCGCATCTACCAATTCGCCGCAACGTGCACATTTCACCAGTTCATTTTCATATCCAC
>JAHDPQ010000029.1 GCA_018434245.1 Oscillospiraceae bacterium | reverse complement strand
CCCCAACGGGAGTACAGAGGGCGGCGCCCTCTGGCGTGTTTTGCCTCCTTTTGCACGAACAAAAGGAGGGGCCCTGCCGCGGCCTGAGCGGCAAGTGTGCCGCGATGCTCGTCGCGGAAGAGGAACCGTTCCGGTTTACGGAACAAGAACCCTGCCCCGGCCTGCGCGGCAAGCTAACACCGCCATGCCCCTTGCGGAAGGATTCGCCGTTATTATAGCACATTCTACACCATTGCCATAAAATTTTCCAGCAGGGTATATTTCTTTCTAAAAAATAGGCCTACAGGGAGAAATTCCCCGCAGGCCTTGCTTTATGCACTGATCGACTCTACTTTACCGTGGAAACCGCCTTGTCTCCAAAGCTGTTGTCTACAAGGTCGGCGTAGGGAGCCTTTTGCGAAAGCTCACCCGCCGTTTCCATCACCAACTGCAAACGATCGAAGGAATCTTCGGTCATCATGGGAACGGGGGAGTAAGCATCGATTTCCTTATACCGGGCAATGGCCTTGACCATAATCTCTGGATCCGCATTGGGGAAGGAGGGAGCTATGGCCTTGGCGATTTCCTCGGGGGAGTTTTCCGTCACCCATTTTTGAGCTTTATAGAGAGCGTTGGTAAAGCTCTGGATGACTTGGGGATTCTTCTGGATGTAGCTGTCCAAAGCATAGTAGGCAGTGTAGGGAATCTCTCCCGCGGCTTCTCCCACCGAAGCCACAATATACCCTTTGCCCTCCAATTCAATAGAGGAGGCGGTGGGCTCAAAGACGGTGACATAGTCCCCGGTTCCACCCAGGAAGGCCCCTGTCATGGCGGCGAACTGAATGGAACTGTCGAATTCAACATCAGTTCCCGGAACCAGCCCCGCCTGCTTGACCACATACTCCAGCGCCATGTAGGGAACGCCCCCCTTGCGGCCGGGCAACAAGTGAACCCCCCGCAATTTTTCCCAACTGAAGGCAGGGTCCGGTTCCCGGGCCATTAGGAAGGAGCCATCCCGTTTGGTCACCTGAGCAAACACCTTGGCGTAATCAGATTTCCCCTCGTTGTAGATGTAGATGGCGGCCTCCGGCCCCGAAAATCCGATTTCCACCGCTCCCGAAATCACCGAGGTCATCACCTTGTCGGCCCCTTCCCCGGAGATGAGCTCAATGTCGAGCCCCTCCTCGGCAAAGAAGCCTTTTTCAATGGCTACGTATTGGGGCGCATAAAACACCGAGTGAGTTACCTCGCTGACCCGCAGGGTGACCAGCTCCTTTTCTTTGGGAGCACAGGCGGTTGCCCCGCTCAAGAGAAGGATTGCCGCCAGCAGCATCGCCAACAGCCCTTTGATGGATTTCATACCATTACCTCCTATGTAATCTAAAATAAAAAGCGGGGAGCCCCCTGCTTCTTACACCTTTGTATGACTGATGGCATCCAGCACCAGCCGCTCCACCAGAGTCACCCCGCGGTAGAGGAGAGCCGCCACCAGAGCCAGAATGATGACGCTGGTCATGACAAGATCCATCTGAAACACCTGACCACCGTAGACAATGAGATAGCCAAGTCCAGCACGAGAAACCAGAAACTCCCCAGCGATAACCCCCACCAAAGAAAGTCCAATGTTAATTTTCAGGGAGTTGAACAGGGTGTGGAGGTTGGATGGGAAGATGATCTTGGTGAAGGTCTGGCGACGGGTTGCCCGAAAAGTCCGGGCCATTTTGATCAGCTCCGGGTCGGTGGAAAGAAAACCGCCCAGCATTTCCAGCACGGTGACAATGAGGGAAATGGCCAAAGCCATGACGATGATGGCCTGCATTCCCGCCCCCGCCCAGATGATGATGACAGGCCCCAGAGCCACCTTGGGCAGGGCGTTGAGCACAACCAGATAGGGTTCCGCCACCTTGGAGAGAAAATCGGACCACCACAAAGTCAGAGCAATGAGGTTGCCCAGCACCACCCCCAGTAAAAAGCCCGCTAATGTCTCAAAGCAGGTGACTCCCACATGCATGAGAAGTCCGTTGTTTTGCAGGTTACCAAGGGTTTTGAGCACCCTGCTGGGCTGACTCATGATAAAGCTGTCAATCACTCCCACCCGGGCCAGAATCTCCCACAGGGTAATGAGACACACCAGAATCAGAATTTGGCACAGGCGGATGGCCCATGTTCTTTTGCGCCGAGCTTCCAGATAGGCGGCCCGCTCCTGGGTGAGAGGAGCCTCTCCCACTTTTTTACTGCGTTTCAACATGTACATCAAGCTCTTTCCATATCAAATTGAAGTACTGTCCAAAAGCCGGTGTGTTCCTCCGCTCCAGGGGAAGCATGTACGTTTGCCCCGGGCGGGGAGGAAACTCCATGTTGTGGATGCTCTTTACTCGTCCCGGGCGGTCGGTCAGAACAATGATCCGGTCCGACATGCTGATGCTCTCGGGAATATCGTGGGTGACAATCAGGGCCGTCTTTTTCTCCTTGCGAAGAATCCCCAGCACATCGTCGCTAACGGTAAGACGGGTCTGATAATCCAAGGCGGAAAACGCTTCGTCCAACAGCAAAAGCTCCGGTCTGGTGGCCAGAGTGCGGATCAGAGCCGCCCGCTGCCGCATCCCCCCCGAAAGCTGGGAGGGGTACTTGTCGGCAAACTCGGCAAGCCCATAGGTTTGCAAAAGGTTTTCCACATAAGCGATATTTTCTTCGGTGAGCATTCTACGGATTTCCAGCCCCAGCAGCACGTTGGAACGGATGGTGCGCCAGTTCAGCAGGTTATCCTTTTGCAGCATGTAGCCGATTTTTTCCGAAACACCGATCACCGGCTCCCCCCCCAGTAAAATACTGCCGTAGGTAGCCGGCTCCAGTCCGGCGATGATGGAGAGCAGGGTAGATTTTCCACAACCGGAAGGGCCTACGATCCCTATCATTTCTCCTTCCTGAGCGGTAAAGCTGATTTGATCCAGCGCCTGCACCTCACCATTTTCAGCCTGATATGTAAGGGATACGTCTTGGAGCTTTAAAATTTCTCTCATAGCCTTTTCCTCCGGAGTTTTTTTGGGTACAGTCCCTCCCTTTCAGTATATGATGCTGCAACTTGGGGGTGATAGCTCCCGGAGGAAAATCATTCTTTGGCAGCGTATAGGCTCCCTTTTTTTGTCAAATATATCATTAGATCAGAAATGGGGGATTTTTGTGTACAAACGGATCATCTCGCTTTTTTGCTGCCTGGTGCTAATGTTTTCCATCTGTGTGTTTCGCGTCTACTATGTAGGGGCCTCCGACCATTTGGCCACGGCGGCTCAGGTGCAGGGGCGGTATACTCTGGATGTCGCCGATTCCAGAGGGGGTATCTACGACCGCAACTTTCGCCCCTTGGTCAACGACACCCACCGGTATGTGGCCTCGGTGCTCCCCACCCCTCAGGCCGCCGCCGAGCTTCTGCGGGTGATGCCAGAGGAGGAGCGGGAATCGGTGATCAGCAGGCTTTCCGGCGGGCTTCCCTTTGTGCTGGAAGTGCCCACCAATGATATTTACGCCGTGGGAATCGATGTATTTCAGGTGCCCAACCGCTACACAAGCAGTCAACCGGCGCCTCATCTGGTGGGTTATCTGGGAGACGGAGGCCGCCGGGGAGTATTTGGAATCGAACGGTCCTACGACAGCCTTTTGGAGGAAGCGGGAGCTACCTTTCAGGCAAAATATCAGGTAGACGCCACCGGCCGCACCATGGAGGGCGGTGGGGTGGAAATTTTTCGAGAAAACGAGAGCTCTGCCGCCGGAGTGGTTCTTACGTTGGACAGGGAGCTGCAGCTGCTCACCCAAAACGCACTGGCTCAGGGCTGCGAAAAGGGCGCTGCCCTGGTGCTAGACATTGCCATGGGGGAGATTCTGGCCATGGCAAGCCTCCCCGCCTTTGACCCAAACAACGTGGCCGCCAGTCTGCAGAGCACCGATGCTCCCTTTATCAACCGGGCTCTTTCCGGTTACAACATCGGCTCGGTTTTTAAGCTGGCCGTGGCCTGTGCAGCGCTGGAAGGCGGTATATCTGCCTCCTATCCCTATGTCTGCCAAGGCTTTATCGACGTAGAGGGACAGGTGTTCCGCTGCAACAATCACGCGGTTCACGGTCCTCTTTCCATGGCCAAAGCTCTTGAGGTTTCCTGCAATACCTACTTTATTCATCTAGCGCAACAGATGGACCCCGGCTTTTTGCTGGCGGTCTGCCGCCATCTGGGGTTGGGAGAGGAAAGCGAGCTGGCTCCGGGTCTTACCGCTCAGGCAGGAAACCTCCCCACACTAAAGGAGCTGAGCAGTCCGGCAGCTCTGGCCAATTTCAGCTTTGGACAGGGTAGCTCTCTGGCCACCCCTCTGCAAATCGCCCGGATTGTGTCCATCATCGGCAATGACGGTGCCGCCATCACCCCCAGTCTGGTGCGGGGCTTTACCCAGGATGGTCTTTCCTTTTCGGAGCGTGCTCCCAACTATGCCGGCAGTCAGGTGCTCTCCTTGCAAACAGCCCGGAAGATGCAGGAGCTAATGGTTGGCGTAGTGGAGGACGGCAGTGGACGCACCGCCCGCCCTCTTGTGGGAAGCGCAGGGGGCAAGACCTCCTCCGCCCAGACCGGCTTTGTCACCGGAGAGGGTAAAGAGGCCAAGGAAATCGTCCACGCATGGTTTGCCGGATTCTATCCCGCCCAGCAGCCCCGCTACAGCATTGTGGTCTTTGTGGAAGGAGGAGAATCCGGCGAGCGGGTGGCGGCTCCCATTTTCAAGCAAATAGCCGACGGCATCGCTGCGAAGAACCCCATTTCCTAAGATGAGATGTTGGGGCGCAGATTGGACTCCCGATCCTCCTCCCTGGTTTGGGGGATTGCATATTATCTTTGCTGACAGACCTTAGGTTTTCTCAGCTTCTCATGAATGTTATAAAAAAAAGCGCCGCGACCAGTGATAAAGTCGCTGCGCTTTTTTTGGGTTGCCTGCCTTTTCCCTCCCCTTCCCTTATCACTTCACCTTAGGAATTTGCATAAACTGGCATAGATTTCTTGTGCCGTAGGCGGTAGCAGTGCCGCACACGGCCTTGTATTTCAAAAAACCCAAGAGGTGAAAATATGGGAAACCCAACCATACTAATGAGTTCGTTGACCTCGGCTCTGCGAGCGCAAAAGCTACTAGAGCAAAGAGGGATCTACTCCTATATTAGAAAGATTGCCAACAACCAAAAGCTGGGCGGTTGCGGCTACGGGCTGGAAATTCAGGGAGATGTTAATTCCGTACTAAATATACTACAGGTCGCCGGCATTCGGGTTCTGGGGGTTTTATAGATCCATAGAAACACAAGAGCCATTCACATCCATAAGGGTGTAACCATAACGGGGGTGTACTGAAATGATTTATTTTGACAACGGAGCGACCACTTTTCCAAAGCCTCGAGAGGTAACCGAGGCTGTGCGTCAGGCCATGACCCGTTACGGTGCCAATCCGGGCCGCAGCGGCCATGATCTAAGCATCCAGACATCCAACAAGGTCTATCAGTCCCGGGAGGCTGCCGCAACGCTCTTTGGGGTAGATGACCCCAGCGAGGTAGTGTTCACCTCCAACTGCACCCATGCCATCAACACCGCACTCAAGGGACTGCTGCGGCCAGGGGATCACGTCATCCTCTCAGATTTGGAACACAATGCCGTTCTGCGACCCATCCACACCTTATCTCAAAATGGAATCATCGGGTACGATATTGCGACCACTTATGCCGAACCTCGGGATACGGTGGAGTCCTTCCACCGCCTGATTCGCCCCGACACACGGTTAATTGTCTGTACCCACGGCTCCAATGTCTTTGGTATCCGCCTACCCATTGAGGAGCTGGCCCTTCTCTGCCGGGAAATGGATCTGTTTTTCTTGGTGGACGCAGCCCAAACCGCAGGGGTCCTGGAAATCAACGCCCCCCGCATTGGTATCGACTTTTTGTGCACCGCAGGCCACAAGGGACTGTACGGGCCATCCGGCACCGGCCTCCTTGTCACTGCCTTGGGCAGCAGTCTGGACACCTTGACGGAAGGGGGTACCGGAAGCTTTTCCGTCAGTTTTGAGCAGCCTTTGGAAATGCCGGACCGACTGGAAAGCGGCACTGTCAACACGGTTGGGATTCTGGGACTGGGGGCAGGCATTGCCTTTGTGCAGCAAAAAGGAGCCGCCAACCTCTACCGCCATGAGATGCGGCTGGCCCAGGAAATCTTTCAGCAGATCAAGAAATTGCCTCAGGTCATCCTCTACACCCCCGACTTTGCACAGGGCAGTCACCTGCCGGTTCTTTCCTTCAATATCCGGGGGATGGCGTCGGAGGAGGTAACCGAAGCACTGTCCCGTCAGGGCTTTGCCTTGCGGGGCGGACTCCACTGCGCCCCCTTGGCTCACCGAAAGATGGGGACCTTGGAGCAGGGAGCGGTGCGCATCAGTGTAGGTGCTTTCAACACGCGAGATCAGGCCCTGAAACTGTGCGATGCCATAAAAAAAACTTGCCGGCGCAGTTGAATTACCGCCACAATGTGGTAGAATAGTATTATACGGGGAGTTGTCCCAAAAAGCAGATGCTTGAAAGTCGTGCGGCCCTGCCTTATGGATTGGTGCGGGCCGCTTGCGTTAGAATTTGTACGAAACCTCTTTGGATGATAATTTGCTCTTGATGTGTGCCTTTTCTTGCTAAAATGGCCTGTCACCTATTTTACTTTATCACCAGCATTTTTTCATTCTAGGGAGAATGGCTCCATTGCATTCTCGCGCTCAGGCTGCGGACCTCTCCAACTTCTAATAAAATACGCCGACATTGGTCGGCTGTCCGGGAGGGTGGATCTTGTCGGATATCCGAAGTGCTTTGGCCACATTTTGGGAAAACCTGCGAGGCATTGTCAGCACGGTGGGTTTGGCCGATGTTCTGGACATACTTATTGTAGCTTTTTTAATCTATCATGCCGTGCGGCTGGTGCGGGAAACCCGGGCTATGCAGCTGGTAAAAGGCATTGTTCTAATATTAGTCATGTATGTGTTGGCGCTTTATCTAAAGCTCACCACCCTTTCTTTTATCATCACCAATATACTGCAGTGGGGAATTGTGGCTGTGGCCATTATTTTCCAGCCAGAACTTCGCCGTGCGTTGGAGCAGGTGGGGCGATCCAAGCTGTCCAGCTCCCTATTCCGGGAAGCGGAACCCGGCGATGATCTTCAGCTGAAAACAATGCTGGACGCCGTATGCTCTGCCGCTGTCTATCTGTCTGATCGCAACACCGGTGCCCTGATGGTGCTGGAGCGGGAAACCAAGCTGGGGGATGTCATCGGAACCGGAACCGTCATCGATTCCGAGCCTACCACCGAGCTGATCTGTAATATTTTCTTCCCCAACTCCCCCCTTCATGACGGGGCAATGGTGCTGCGGGATGGGCGACTCTATGCAGCCGGATGCTTTTTGCCTTTGTCCTCCAACGATGAAATTGGACGGGAGTTGGGAACCCGGCACCGGGCGGCTCTTGGTATGAGCGAGGTTTCCGATGCGGTAATCGTGGTAGTGTCGGAGGAAACCGGCGCTATTTCCGTTGCCATGAACAGCCGCCTTCAGCGGAATCTTTCGGCTCAGAACCTTGCCAAACTGCTGGAAGCTAAAATGTTCAGCTTGCGGCAGGGAGAGCCGGCCTCTACCAAAAAGCGCGGCTTTTGGAGGATGTTCCAATGAAAAAGCTGAATTTTAATGTAAAAGGCTTAAGCTTTCCAAAAATCAGCATGAAAAAGTTGTTTGATAATGACCGCTTTGTGCTGGTATTTTCCGTCTTTATGGCGATTCTTTGCTGGATCGTGGTGGTGATCGCCATCAGCCCCACTACCCCTTGGGCCATTGGCGATGTTCCGGTACAGATTTCCCTGCGCAGCGACCGCTTGCAGGAAATGGGGCTTTCGGTTATCGGAGATATGGACGATCTGGTGGAGGTGATGGTGGAAGGCCCCCGGTCTGTCGTGGGCAACATCAAGCCGGAGGACCTCAATATCACCGTCAGTCTGGCCAAGGTAACCGAGGCCGATACCTACGATCTGGAACTGGTGCCCCTGTCCACCCCGACAGATTACACCATCTTGGGTATTCGTCCCGCTACGGTGCGGGTCCGGTTGGATCAAGTCATGTCCAAATCTTTGGATGTCGATCTGATTACAAGAGGGCTGGCTGTAGCGGCCGGCTACCAACTGGGCACCGAGCAGGTCTCCCCCACCACTGTTCGTGTTACCGGACCTGCCTCCGAACTGGAAAAGGTAGCTCGCTGCGTAGCCTCGGTGGAATTGGCCCAGCCTCTCTCCAACACTTACGCCTCCACGGTTCCCCTCAAGCTGTTGGACGCTCAGGGCATGGAGCTGGATCGAGGGGATCTCCACCTTACCTTGGATATGGAAAATGTAAACGTCTGGATTCCCGTGTTGCGGACCAAGGAGCTGCCTTTGCGGGTGAATTTCACCAATGTGCCCCGGGGTTTCCCCGAAAACCAGCTGCGAGAGTATATGGTCCTTTCCAACACCAGCATTCTGGTGGCGGGGCCCATCCAGAGCATGGAAAGTTATAAGGAGATTGTGGTGGATATTGATCTGCGCAGTCTCACTCCATCCAACAGCTCCTTCCAATTCGATGTGACTCTTCCCTCCGAACAGTTTGCCAACGTGAACAACATCTCTACAGTTCTGGTGGATTTCAACGTCGAATCCTGGAGCACTGTTACCTTCCACAACATCAGCAATATCATGCCTATCAATCAGCCTTCCAACTTTGAAATTACCCTGCTGACCGGCAGTCTGCCCATCACCTTTGTGGGGGATGCCGCCGTTCTTGCCGATATGTCCCCCGGTGATATTGTGGTAGAGCTGGACTTTTCTCAAAAGGAGCTGACCAGCGGACAAGTTAGCTACCCCGTCAAGATCAGTGCGCCCACCAAAGGTCTGGTCTGGGCAGCCGGGAACGACTATGCCGTAGTCATACAGGCCCGCGAAATCGAGGCCATTGGGGTAGGTTGATAAAACTTTGTATTATAACATTTTAGCCCCCCGTACGTGAACTATACCGCAAAAAACGGACAGTAACAAAAAAAGCCTCCTGTCGTAGAATAGAAGCTACGATAGGAGGTTTTTGTATGCCAAGAAAAAAGGGGACCCCCAATGCGTCACCGGAAATAATTCAAGAAATTATAGCGAAGCATCAGGCAGGTGCAACAAAAAAGGAATTGGCAGAAGAGTATGAAATACAAAGCTATACAGAAGCGGGAGCTTAGATAGCTCCCGCTTCTGTATGTTCTTAGAGAAGAATAAATTCGATGTAAGGAAAGTGAAAACTATAAAGAATACTACAGTAGGGAGGTGATATTGATGGTAATGATTCGAGCTCCGCCATAAAAGACTATAAACAATTAAAAAAATCGCCGATCCAAATCGGCGATTCAGCCTGTCAAAAAAGGTCGCCATGAGCGGCTATTTTTGATATAATGAATCTGGTGATGGAAATGCTTGAGCGAAGTGAAGATTTACGCTACACAACAAAATTTGCGTGTCTGGACAGCCTGGTTCCCGAGGGGCACCT
>JAHDPQ010000158.1 GCA_018434245.1 Oscillospiraceae bacterium | reverse complement strand
TCCCCGGGGCGGCCTTTTAATGGGCGGTGTCTTTGCCTGGGTGATTATCTGGAGCGCTTTGCCGATCTCTTTGACCAACTATCTGCTCAAGGGCAGCCCATATGTGATGATTGTCCGCGCCCCCATCTATCTGGCCAGCATTTTGGCGGTCTACGCCCTCACCTCTGTGCTGGGGAATCAATACCTTAAGAACCGGCAGCTGGCCGAAGAAATTCAAAAGGCCTTGCCGGTGGCCACCTTTAACAGCGCACTCTTTTCCGCCTTTTTTCTCTCTGCCTCCCAGAACTTTTTCTTTTCCCAAACTCTGGGATATGCTCTGGGTTCGGCAGTAGGTTATACCGCCGCCATCTTTATCATCTACTACGCCCGCAAGCGGCTGGCCATCAGCGCCGTGCCCCGGGCCTTTCGGGGACTGCCGATCCTGCTGATCTATCTGGGGCTTCTTTCCCTTGCCTTATACGGACTCATTGGCCATAGTTTGCCCACATAAGTTTCAATCCCTTGGCACCATCTTTTACAGGAGGTGACGCCTTGTCCCGGCCCTACAAAATCAAGCGGACCAAGTATACCGGTCCCGTCAAATCCCGTCCCCACCCTTTGTTTGTGACGCTTATGGTTCTGGCGGTCCTTGGCCTGGGCTACCTGGGCTTTGTCAGCTACGATCCCATCTACAATGTTGTGATGAACCGGGACAAGCCCCATTCCCAGCCCTCTTTGCCCCCTGATCCCGCCCAGATAAGTGCCCCCCAACAGCCCGAAGAAGCTCCTGCGCCCACGCCGGAGCCTGCTTCTGCCGCAAAATTGCAGGCTGTTTATCTTCCCCCTGCTCTGATCAAGAATCCTTCGGATTTGAATGCCTTTCTGGAAGGGCTAAAGACCACTTCCCTCAACGCTGTAATGGTGGACCTGAAGGATAAGAGGGGACAGGTTTTGTTTGCCTCTCAAAATACACAGGCTCTGGAATGGCAGGCTGTTGCCGCTGGTGCTCCGGACTTGTCTGCCTTTGCCCACCGTCTGGAGGAACAGGGGCTTTTTCTAATAGTTCGCATCAGCTCTTTTCAGGACGAAACTGCTGCCCGAGGCAACAAGACGCTGGCGGTAAACTACCGGGCTCCCGGCACCCTCTGGCTGGATAACTTTCAAAATCAGGGGGGCAAGCCCTGGCTCAACCCCTATTCTGCCGATGCCCGGCAGTACCTGCTGGACCTTGCCTTAGAGGCTGCAGACTCCGGGGCGGCGCTGGTGGTACTGGACGACGTTTGTTTCCCCCCCAACTCCCTGACAGGGGACGCCTACTTTGGTGAAACGGAGGGTCTTAGCCGGGGGGAGATTCTGGCAGGGTTTGCGCAGCAGGCAGAGGAGGCTCTTTCCAAAAAAGGAGTCCGCAGCGCTATCTACCTTACCGGAGCTACCTTGGCTGGAGATCCTAACCCCACTTTGTACGGCGGCCCGGCTGCCGAGATTGCCGACCGGGTGCTGCTGGGAGCCTTGCCCTATCAGTTCACCGACGGCTACGCCACCAAAAAGCTCACCCTACGCCGCCCCTTGGAGGACCCCGCCGACACCGTCAAGGAGGTAGTGGTTATGGCCCGGCAAGAGCTGGGGGGTCGGGAGATTATCCCTCTTATCCAGGGGGGCGGAGAGCCCTCCGGAATTGCTTACACCCCTGAAGAAATCGCTCGGCAGATCAAGACCTTGGAGGGTCTGGGGCTGGAGGAGTATGTCCTCTACTGCTCCGACTACGCCGCCTATCTGCTGCCCCAAAGATAAATTTTTCTGGAGTTGGTATTCCTTCAATTTGTAAAGTTTAGATTAGATTATACGTTTCGTATAATATCCTATTTCGCAAGGCTTGTGTGGTTTTATACAATTTGTAATATCGATTGTAGATTATACGAATTTTCGACTGGTTGTTTCGCCGCCGGAGAGGAACCATCCGGTGTTTGTAGAGCGGTTGACTTTCTGTCAGAGGAATGGATTCCGATGGCAGAAGCCGGAATCTCCCTCCAAAAGGAGAGGGGAGAGGGCCCCGACCTCTGTATAATTGGTAGTGTAATATACGTTTTGTATTCTTTCAGGGAGGTAAGAATATGCTGGTACTCAGCCGAAAGATCGAGGAGGGCCTGCGAATCGGGGATCAGATCGAGATCAAGATTCTGGATGTGTTTGCCACCGACAACAGCGGCGACAAAAAAAGCAAGGTGGCCTCCATCGGTATAGAGGCTCCCCGGCAGGTGCGGATTTTGCGCAAGGAACTGTTGGATACCCAACGGGAAAACCTGGCGGCTCAGCTTTCCGCCCGGAATTTAACGGGAGCTCAGCTTGGGGGCTTGCTCAAGAACCGTCGAAAAATATAGCTGTTTTTCTTATGATTATCCGATTTGTTTGCTGTAATGGGAGTAAGCTTTACATTGTTTCGTCAAGATTCGGCAACTATTGTGAGGGAAAGGGTAGAATCGATCATGCGGGAAGTACTGCTCAAAGCCAACCGGGAAGCGGGCAAGCATTTGCTGGAGCCCCACACTCTAAAAATTCACGAAAAGTCCGACTTGTTCGCCTTGGTCACCGACATGGATGTCCGCACACAGGAGATGTTGCGGGACGCCTATGCCCGCATTCTGCCGGAGGCTGCCTTTCTGGGGGAGGAGGATATGAGCGATACCCCTGCTCCGGGTCAGCTGTACTGGCTTGTCGACCCCATTGACGGCACCAAGAATTTTGTCCACGGGTTGATGCAGAGCTGTCTGGCCACTGCCCTGTGCAAAGATGGCGAGGCCCTTCTGGCCTGTGTTTATAACCCCTGGAACGGGGAGTTCTACTTTGCCGAAAAAGGGAAAGGGGCCACCCTTAACGGTCGGCCCATTCATGTTTCCCACCGCAGCTTTCAGGATTCTATGGCAGCTACCGGGCAGGGCTACGGCAACCGGGAGGAGACCATCCGGCGCATCGGTCCCCTATGGGAACACTGCTATATTCATTGCCGGGGACTGCGGGCTTTTGGCAGTGCCGAGTTGAGCCTTTGCTATGTGGCAGCAGGGCGTCTGGACGGCTACCTGGAGCAGGCCATCATGCCTTGGGATTACCTCCCCGGCAACCTGATCATCCGGGAGGCGGGGGGCGTGGCCACCAATTGGAAGGGGGAACTGCCCTCTCCCATCGGAATGGACAGCCTGCTGGCGGGGACTCCATCTTTCCACAAAGAGATGCTTCCCTTGTGCAAAGATTCATAAAGATGCTTGGGATCGGTGGTTCTGCTGGAAAAACGGAGCAATTTCTATGGATTCCACTTGTAAATTGGCATTTCATGGGGTACAATAAAGAGCGATAAAGAATTAACAATTTTGAAGGAACGGAGTAATAGCATGAACGCACTGAATAAAAAGACGCTGAACGATGTAGATGTTGCTGGCAAAAAGGTCCTGGTTCGCTGTGATTTTAACGTGCCGCTGGACGGGGACAAGATCACCAACGACAAGCGGATTGTAGCCTCTCTGCCCACCATTCAGGCTCTGCTGGATCAAAACGCCAAGGTCATTCTCTGTTCCCATCTGGGACGCCCCAAGGGGGAGTTTAAGCCTGAATTTTCTCTGGCTCCTGTGGCAAAGCGGCTGAGCGAGCTGCTGAGCCGCCCGGTGGTGATGGCAAAGGATGTCATTGGCGAGGATGCCAAGGCCAAGGCTGCCGCTCTGAACGAGGGTGAGGTGCTTCTGCTGGAAAACGTTCGCTTCCACAAGGAAGAAGAAAAGAACGACCCTGCCTTTGCCAATGAGCTTGCTTCTCTGGCGGAAATCTACGTCAACGATGCCTTTGGAACTGCCCACCGGGCCCATGCTTCTACCGCCGGCGTCGCCGATTACCTCCCTGCCGTCTGCGGCTTCCTCATTCAAAAGGAAATTGACTTTATGGGTGGTGCTCTGGAAAACCCCATCCGCCCCTTTGTGGCCATTTTGGGCGGCGCCAAGGTTTCGGATAAGATTGGTGTCATCACCAACCTGCTGGACAAGGTAGACACCCTGATCATCGGCGGTGGCATGGCCTACACCTTCTATAAGGCTCAGGGCCACAGCATTGGCAACTCCCTTTGCGAGGATGACAAGCTGGATTTGGCCCGGGAGCTGATGCAGAAGGCTCAAGAAAAGAAGGTGAACTTCCTGCTGCCGGTGGATAACCGGGCAGGGGACCAATTTGATAAGGACTGCAACGTAATGATTGCCGATGATGGAGAGATTCCCGATGGCTGGATGGGAATGGACATCGGCCCCAAGAGCGAAAAACTCTTTGCCGAGGCCATTCAGTCGGCCAAAACTGTGATTTGGAACGGCCCTATGGGCGTCTTTGAATTTGAAAAGTTCGCCGGCGGCACCAATGCCGTTGCCAAAGCCGTGGCAGAAAGCGATTCCACCTCCATCATCGGTGGGGGAGACAGTGTAGCTGCCGTCACCAAGCTGGGCTTTGCCGATAAGATGAGCCATATTTCCACCGGCGGCGGCGCTTCTCTGGAGTTTCTGGAAGGGCTGGAACTCCCCGGCATCGCCTGCCTCAACGAAAAGTAATCCGCTTCTATTGCAAAGCAAACCCCGGACGTTCTTTTGGGAGCGTCCGGGGTTTTTCTTATCGGGAGGCAATGAGCTTTTCTACCTTCTCCTCTTACTGCTGACAAGGAAGATGTCCCCCGTTGTTGCTCTCTCATAGGTAAAATCTTTCAGGGGCTTGCTGGAGTATTTGGAATAGTCGCCGAAATGGCCACTTTGATACGGTAATTAATGAACTTTTGCAAGATTTCCCCGGCAAGGCCGCTGCTTGATTGCAATTCGATTGCTGTTTAGCTGGTATTGGATAGACATCATAAGGAGCAGACTGGACATCGGTGATCCGGGTTTCCTCCCTGGAGGCGTGATTTTACCTCAGAATTTGTTCCATCATTCATTACTTTTTTTCCTTATGGTTCTAAAAAGGACGGCCTCTAAAGAGAGAAGCCGTCCTTTTTTTTAACAAAGATTAGTATGCCTTGCCCCAAACCACCATCTCTTTGGCGGGTTTTCCGCAGCAGACGCAGGTTTCCCCGATCTGTTCCTGCTCAAAGGGGATGCAGCGGGAGGTGACCCCCAGCTGGTCTTTGATGGCCATTTCGCAGTCCAGAGCGCCACACCACATGGCCTTGATGTAACCGTCCTCGGCGTGGGCGGCCAACTCCTCCATATTGGTAGCCGTGTAGGTTTTGTTGGCCCGGTTGTCGTAGGCAATCTGGAAGATAGCCTGCCGGTATTCCTCCAGAATCTTGGGGATTTCGGTTTCCAGCTGGTCCAGCTTGACAAAATACTTTTGGCGGTTGTCCCGGCGCACCAGAACACACTGGCCTTCCTCAATATCTCTGGGGCCAAGCTCCAGCCGCAGGGGAACCCCCTTCATCTCGTACTCGGCGTACTTCCAACCGGCGCTGTTGTCGCTGTCGTCCAGCTTGATCCGCCAGTTCTTCTTCAGCCGGTCGGTAACCTCCTTCGCAGCCTCCAGAACCCCTTCCTTGTGCTGAGCCACCGGAACCACCACAATCTGGATGGGAGCCACGTCGGGGGGCAATTTCAGGCCGTTGTCATCCCCGTGGGTCATGATGATGGCCCCAATCACTCGGGTGCTCATGCCCCAGGAAGTCTGGTGGGGGTACTGCTGGGTGTTGTCCCGGCCTTGGAAGGTGATGTCAAAGGCTTTGGCAAAGTCGTCCCCAAAGTAGTGGGAGGTGCCGCTTTGTAGGGCCTTTCCGTCGTGCATCATGGCCTCCACCGAATAGGTGTCCCGGGCTCCCGCAAACTTTTCCTTCTCGGTCTTGCGGCCCTTGAGAACGGGGATGGCCAGATGATTTTCCAGAACATCGGCGTAGATTTCCAGCATCTGCAGGGTTTCTTCCACGGCTTCCTCAGCGGTTTCGTGGATGGTGTGACCCTCCTGCCACCAGAACTCCGTGGTCCTCAGGAAGGGGCGGGTGGTTTTTTCCCACCGCACCACCGAGCACCATTGGTTGTAAAGCTTGGGCAGGTCCCGGTAGGAGCTGATGATGTTTCTATAGTGCTCGCAGAACAGGGTTTCCGATGTGGGACGAACACAGAGGCGCTCGTTGAGCTTCTCACTGCCTCCGTGGGTGACCCAGGCAACCTCGGGAGCAAAACCCTCTACGTGGTCTTTTTCTTTTTGAAGCAGGCTTTCGGGGATGAACATGGGCATCCCTACGTTTTCGTGGCCGGTAGCCTTAAACTTGCCATCCAGCAGCTTTTGAATGTTTTCCCAGATGGCGTAGCCATAGGGACGCAGCACCATGCAGCCCCGCACCGACGAATAATCCGCCAGTTGAGCCTTCTTTACAATATCTGTGTACCATTTGGCAAAGTCCACATCCCGAGATGTGATGGCATCCACCATCTTCTTCTGATCCGCCATTGCTATCCTCCTGACGGCAGGCCATGGCCCGCCTCCTTATAATACCTCTCCTATTATAGTTTGAACGCCGAGTTTTTTCAATATGCTCCGGCGGATTGCAGCTATACTACGCAGAAAGGTGAAAGGGCCACCCATAGGCGGCCCTTTGATCGTTTGCTTTACAGATTCACCGAGTAGTTGGGGGCTTCCTTGGTGATATAAATATCGTGGGGGTGGCTTTCGATGAGGCTGGCACTGGTGATCTGCATAAAGCGGGCCTTTTGATGCAGCTCGTAAATAGTGCGGCAGCCGGTGTATCCCATGCCGGCCCGAACTCCGCCCAGCATCTGGAATACGGTTTCCGAAACGCTTCCCTTATAGGGGACTCGTCCCTCCACTCCCTCCGGCACCAGCTTCTTCTGATCCTCTTGGAAGTAGCGATCCTTGGAGCCTTCCTCCATGGCAGCCAGACTTCCCATGCCACGATATACCTTGAAGCGGCGTCCCTGGAAGATTTCTACTGCGCCGGGAGCTTCCTCGCAGCCGGCCATCAGGGAGCCTAGCATGACGGCAGAGGCCCCTGCTGCCAGGGCTTTGACCACGTCGCCGGAGTATTTGATGCCGCCATCAGCAATGATGGGGATGTTGTGCTTGGCCGCCACACAGGCCGCATTATAGACTGCGGTGATCTGAGGCACGCCGATTCCCGCCACCACACGGGTGGTGCAGATGGAGCCGGGGCCCATTCCCACCTTGAGGCAGTCTGCCCCTGCTGCGATGAGAGCCTCGGCGGCTTCGGCGGTTGCAATATTTCCTGCGATGAGGGCCACATCGGGGAAGGCAGCCTTGACGGTTTTGATTCCCTCAATGATATTCTTGCTGTGACCATGGGCGCTGTCCAGAACCAGCACGTCTACCTGAGCGTTGACCAGAGCTTCCACCCGCTCTAGCATGTTGCCGGTGACTCCTACCGCCGCTCCGCAAAGAAGCCGGCCACCTTCATCTCTGGCCGAGTTGGGGTAACGGGACATCTTCTCAATATCCTTGATGGTGATAAGGCCCTTGAGGTTGCCTTCATCGTCTACCAGAGGCAGCTTTTCGATCTTGTGCCGGCCAAGAATCACCTGAGCTTGATCCAGAGTGGTTCCCACCGGAGCAGTAACCAGATTCTCACTGGTCATTACTTCTTTGATCTTAACGTTGTAGTCGCTGATAAAGCGCATGTCCCGGTTGGTAATGATTCCCACCAGCTTGCCATTTTCGCAGATGGGAACGCCGGAGATGCGATACTTTCCCATCAGCTTTTCGGCGTCGTAGGCATAGTGCTCGGGAGAAAGGAAGAAGGGGTTGACGATAACACCGTTTTCCGAGCGCTTGACCTTATCCACCTCATCGGCCTGACGCTCGACGCTCATATTCTTATGAATGATGCCGATGCCGCCTTCCCGGGCAATGGCAATGGCCATTTCTGCCTCGGTGATAGTATCCATGGCCGCTGTCATCAAAGGGGCGTTGAGCATTACATCCCGGGCAAGGCGCACCCGAAGATCCACATCCCGAGGCAAAAAGTCGGTCTCGTTGGGAACCAGAAGGACATCATCAAAGGTCAGTCCATGCTGATTAAATTTACTGGAAAAATCGGTGTTAAGCATACTACATCTCCTTTTTTACTCTGCGGGAAAGCTCTTTCCTATTTGCTATAATAATCTGATATTATAACAAGAGTCGTCTAAAATTGCAAGACTTCTGTCAAATTAATAGACCTTAAAATGATATTACAGCTCCACCAAAGCCTCAAAGCAGGTTCCCCTAAAATGGGTTCCGGTCACCTTCCATGCAAGAGGGGAGAGGGAGTTTGATTTGATCTGCAGCAAATCCCCCTGTTGGGCCTCCTGCTGAAAGCTTAGGGCCAGGGTTTTGATGGGCTGGGAGGCAACAACGTGGTAGGGAAGGGCATCGCACAGTAGATCGGCATAGATGCAGTTGTTGACATGTCGGTTAATATCCAGATGGCTGTAGCGAATCTCTAAATCATAGCCTGTGCTCTCGCCCCAAAAAGGCCCCTTTGGGATGGGAATATCTCCCACCTTCTCTGCCAGAGCGGGCTCCTGCCAGCCGATGGAGTAGGGGTAGGCATTGGGGCGCAGAATGCGATGGCTTACCGTATCGGTGAGGACCCAGAGGCTATAGGCGGAGATCAGCCGTTCCCCCTGAAGGGAATCGATGACAAACTCCCGGATAAACCGGGGGCCTTTGGTGCCCACTGCTGCAGTGCCTATGGATACTTTTTCGCTACACAGTGGCATCCGCTGAATTTTCAGGTTGGTTTTGACCAACAGAAACACCATCCCCTGCCGGTGAAGCTGCTCGGGGGATTGGTTTAAGCCAGCCAGATGCTCACTAGAAGTCTGCTGCATGTATTGCAGCGCCCCCGAAAGCTTGAGCCGGTTGTTGACATCGCATTCGTAGTAGGCAACAGTTCTTTCTTGTCGATAGTACATCATCACTTGTCCTTATGAAGTCACTTTGCGAGGATTTTCTCCACACCGCCCATGTAGGGAACCAAAACCTTGGGAATGGTGACCGAACCGTCCCCATTCTGGAAGTTTTCTAGAATAGCGGCGACGGTGCGTCCTACTGCAACACCCGATCCGTTGAGGGTGTGGACCAGACGTGCCTTGTCTCCCTGTTCCTTTTTGTAGCGCACCGCCATCCGACGGGCCTGGAAGTCTTCAAAGTTGGAACAGCTGGAAATTTCCAGATACCGCTGGTAAGAGGGCATCCAAACTTCCAGGTCATAGGTTTTGGCGCTGGAGAAGCCAAGATCCCCCGAGCTCAGGGACACCACGCGATAAGGCAGCCCCAACAGCTGCAACACCTTTTCTGCCTGGGCTGTCAGGTCTTCCAGCTCCTCGTAGCTCTTTTCCGGCTCACAGAACTTGACCAGCTCCACTTTGTTAAACTGGTGCTGGCGAATCAGTCCCCGGGTATCCCGTCCGGCACTGCCCGCCTCCGCCCGGAAGCAGGCCGAGTAGGCGCAGTAGTACCGGGGCAGGGTAGCTCCATCTAAAATCTCATCCCGGTGCATGTTGGTCACCGGAACTTCTGCTGTGGGGATCAGGTAGTAATCCAGTCCCTCCAGCTTGAACATATCTTCTCCGAACTTGGGCAGCTGGCCTGTTCCCGTCATGGAGTCCTTATTGGCGATAAAAGGCGGAAAAATCTCAGTGTAGCCATCGGCTCCGTGGGTGTCCAGATAGAAGTTGAAGATGGCCCGCTCCAGACGGGCTCCCAGTCCCCGATAAAAGTGGAATCTCGCGCCTGTTACTTTGGCAGCGGTTTCCGGGTCCAAAATATTCAGATTTTTTCCGATTTCCCAGTGGGGAAGAGGCTCAAAATCAAAGGCCCTAGGCTCCCCAATGCGACGAACCTCCAGGTTATCGCTGTCATCCTTGCCCACCGGTACTGTTCCATGTGGAACATTGGGGATGGAGTAAAGGATTTCCTGCTGTTGTTGTTCCAGCTGGCTGAGTTTGCTGTCTAGACCTTTGATCTCCTCGGAGATGGCCTTCATTCGGGCCATCAGCTGAGTGGTGTCGGCTCCCTGCTTTTTTAGGACAGGAATTTCCTTGCTGGCTTTATTCTGTTCGTTTTTCAGCTCGTCAGACTGTTGGGTGAGAGCCCGGCGCTCTTTATCGATCTCTAAAAAGCGGTCGATATCACCGTCCATATCTTTATTGCGGTTTTTCATCGCCTGCTTGACCAAGTCGGGGTTGGCACGAATTAGTTTGATGTCCAGCATGTATAATCACCTTTCTACCAGTTGGATTTTGTAAGACGAGCGGCAATATCCGCCAACTCTTCGTCACTGTAGAAGTCCAGTTCTAATGTAGATTTTCTCCCTTTAGAGATAATGCGCACGCCCCGCCCCAGTTCGGCGGAAAGGGCAATCTCCATCTCTTTATAGAGGTTGTTACCCCAACTTGGTTCCGATGATGGGGGAGAGGGGGGCTCTTTCTTTCCCTCTGCGGAAGCTTTTTTCCGCTCCCGGGCCAACTTTTCAATATCCCGGACCAAAATATTGTCGGTGAGAATTTTTTTGGCAATCTCCTCGATGAGGGCGTTGTCCTCCAGAGAAAGAAGAGCCTTGGCGTGACCTCGGGGAATTTTTCCGCTTCCCACTTGTTGTTGGACGCTGGGGGGGAGCCCCAGCAGGCGAATGGTGTTGGCAATAACCGGGCGGGACTTGCCTACCTTTTCGCCCACCTGCTCCTGCGTCAGCCCGTACTGCTCCATCAAAGCCTGATAGCCTAGTGCCAGCTCAATAGGGTTGAGGTCCTCCCGCTGAAGGTTCTCGATGATGGCAATTTCCAGAGTTTCGTTGTCCTCCAGCTGGCGGATCACTGCTGGAACCTCTGACAACCCTGCCATACGGGCAGCCCGCCAACGGCGCTCTCCCGCCACAATTTGATAGCCTCCCCGGTCCATGGGGCGGACCACCAGAGGCTGAATAATGCCGTGGATGCGAATGGAATCGGCCAGCTCGCGCAGAGCCTCTTCGTTAAAAAGAGTCCGGGGCTGATCTTTGTTAGGCTCAATCTCGGTAATTTTCAGATTGGTAACAGAGCCGTCCTCCGTATTGTTGTCCAAAAATAACGCGTCTAGTCCTTTGCCCAGAACATTGCGCTTAGCCACCCCTGATCCCTCCCATCTTCTTCTGCCTCTTTAAAAATTCCTTGGCCAGATCATCATAGGCTTGTGCTCCCTTAGAACCCTGTTCGTAATACTGAATGGGTTGTCCGTAGCTGGGAGCCTCCGACAGGCGCACATTTCGGGGTATGACGGTTTTGTATACCTTGTCGGAAAAATGCCGCTTGACCTCCGATACCACCTGCACCGTCAGGTTCAGGCGATTGTCAAACATGGTGAGAAGCACCCCTTCAAAGTCAATGTCGGGGTTGTACATTCGCTTGACCTGCCGCACGGTGGAAACCAGCTGACTGAGGCCCTCCAGCGCGTAGTATTCGCACTGGATTGGGACCAGCAGACCCTGTGCCGCCGCCAAAGCATTGAGAGTGATCAGCCCCAGAGAGGGGGGGCAGTCAATGAAGATGAAATCATACTGATCCTTTACCGGAGCAATAGCCTGACGAAGGCGATAGGCCCGCTCCTCCATCTCCACCAATTCAATTTCCACCCCGGCCAAACTCATATTGGAAGGAAGCAAGTACAAATTTTGATAACTTGTCCGAACCAGAACGTCCTCGATGTTGGCATCCGCAATCAAAAGGTTGTATGTAGAAAACGCAGTTTGCCGCTTATTAACACCCAAACCGCTGGTGGCATTGCCCTGAGGGTCCACATCCACCACCAAAACCTTTTTTCCGGCACGTCCCAAGGCGGACGCCAAATTGACAGCTGTGGTTGTTTTTCCCACGCCACCCTTCTGATTGGCTACCGCAATGATCCTGCCCACTCGTACCCCTGCCTTCCTATGATTTATTATGCTTTCTAGTATAGCATTTTTGAGTATAAATATCTACCCTGTTTTGTGTTCCACGTGGAACAAGGGGATAAAAAACAACAAAAGTCGTCCAAAGACGACTTTTGTTGCAATCAGCACAGGAGCATTTATACTAAATCCAGATGGATATAGTAGAGCATTAATAAGCGGCTTCTTTTTTCCGATATACGGCTACCTTTGGAACCCGAATGGTCATCTCCACAAACTCATCAGTTTCTGTTTTTTGGGAGTCTACCTGAATTCCAGCGCTTTGCATTAACTTGACCGCCTTATTAATGGAGTTTAGAAAAATCCGCATATCTTTAATCACCAGTAGACGAGTGGAGGGCATCTTGGGTTCCAATTTGCGCAGGCAATCCAGCACATAGCTTTCGGTTTGCTCGACATTGAGCTTGTTCTTAATAATATATTCGATGTGCTGGGGGTCTTCAAAATCCGTCAGCTTGAGAACTGCCCGGGCATGGCGTTCGGTCAGCCCTGCTTCTAGCATCCGGTCCCGAAGGTTGGGGGGGTACCGCAGTAAGCGAAGCTTATTGGCCACTGTGGACTGGGCCTTTCCGATCTTCATGCTGATTTGCTGCTGAGTTAAATTCAAATCCCGCATCAGGCGGTCAATGGCCGCAGCCTCTTCAAAGTAGTTCAGGTCTCTGCGCTGAAGGTTTTCGATCAGTGCCAGCATAGAGCTTTGCTGATCGGTGTACTCCTCCAGGATGGCGGGGATCTGGGAGCGCCCCAGCCGCCGAAAGGCCATCAGCCGCCGCTCGCCTGCTACCAATTCATATTCTCCGCCTTCATTAAGACGCACGGTGATGGGTTGAAGCAGTCCGTTGGACAGAATGCTCTGGCACAGCTCCTCCAAAGCGCCCCCATCAAAGTATTGTCGGGGCTGATTGGGGTTGGATGAAATTTCATCCACTGGCAGGAGGATCACTTTATTGATCTCCTTCACCCGTTTTTTCAAAAAAGGTAAGTCCAACACTATCACCTGCCCCCGATTTCTACCATTCAGTTTAGCACAGGGTCAAGCCGTATTTTAGGGAGATTGGTCAGTCCTTTTCCGTCGTAAAAAGAAAAGACACCTCATAACAGAGGTGCTTTTGTAATCTTGACTTTCTTTCTAGGGAACTTTGCCGGAGTTTGCGATGCTTTTCGGATGGAATATAGGATGCGACCCGAGGTATCGGGCAAAGTGTAGACTGTAGCATCTTCCACCGTTCCCCCCAACATTTGAATGGCGTGGCGGGACTGTTCCAGCTCCTGCTGACTGTCTGGGCCCTTCATTGCCAGAAACATCCCCCCGGTTTTTACAAAAGGCAGACAGTATTCGCTGAGCGCCGGTAGAGACGCCACCGCCCGAGCAGTGGCCACATGGTACTGCTCCCGATGCTCCTTCTGGTGGGCAAGCTCCTCTGCCCGGCCGTGAATGCAGAAATTATCCTGACCCAGCTGCCGGGACACCTCCTTTAAAAAGTTCACTCTTTTATTGAGGCTGTCCAGCAGAGTAACCTGAAGGTCCGGCCGTACAATCTTCAGCGGGATGCCGGGAAATCCCGCCCCAGTCCCCACATCAATAACGGTTGCATTTTGTGGTATCTGGCACCACCTTAATATCAAAATGCTGTCCAGAAAATGCTTGATCAAAATTTCCCGGGAATCGGTAATGGCAGTCAGGTTGATCCGACTGTTCCAGTCCAGCAAAATTTCCCGATACTGTTCAAAGGCAACCACCATGTTGTCATCCAACCGTATCCCTGCGTCCCCAGCCATCTTCCTCAGCTCAGTCATGTCCCTTCCTCCCGTGGCTTTCCAGCCAGATCATCAGCACCGAAATATCCGCCGGACTCACCCCCGAAATCCGGGACGCCTGCCCCAGGCTCCGTGGCCGAATGCTGCTGAGCTTCTCCTGGGCCTCCAAGCGAATCCCGGCAACCTTTTGATAATCCATATCCTCCGGCAACAGAATTCGCTCAATGCGGGAAAGCTCCTCTGCCTGAGCCAGCTGCTTTTTGATATAGCCCTCATATTTAATGGAAAGCTCCACCTGCTCCACCACATCCGCCGGCAGCTCTGGACGGCTCTCATCCACTGGGGCCAGTGAGAGGTAATCCAATTGCGGACGGCGAATCAGCTCGGCCAAATTCACTCCCGTGGTGACAGGGGATGTTCCACGTGAAACAATCAGTTGGTTCAGTTCCGGAGTAGGGGAGAGGTTGACCCCCTTGATCCGCTTGAGCTCCTGTTGGGTCCGCTCCATCTTTTGTTGGAAGTCCTTCCAGCGGCTTTCAGAAATCAGCCCTAGCTGATACCCCATGGGCGTGAGCCGAGCATCGGCATTGTCCTGCCGCAAAAGCAGCCTGTATTCCGAGCGGGAGGTCATCATCCGGTAGGGGTCCATGCAGCCCTTGGTGGTGAGATCATCAATCAAGGTGCCGATGTAAGAGCTACTCCGCTCTAAAACAAATGGGGGTTTCCCCAATATATAGTGTGTAGAGTTGATCCCAGCAACAATACCTTGTGCCGCAGCCTCCTCGTATCCGGAGGTTCCGTTCACCTGTCCGGCAGTAAAGAGTCCGGCAACCCCCTTGCATTCCAGATTGGGCCGCAGGGACAAGGGGTCCAAACAGTCATATTCAATGGCATAGGCGGTCCGCATCATCTCCACCCGGGAAAATCCGTCAATGGAGCGGTAAAAAGCTATCTGAACATCTTCCGGTAGGGAAGAGGAAGCCCCCTGCAGATACATCTCGGCGGTGTCCAGCCCCACAGGTTCCACAAATACCTGATGCCGGGATTTATCGGCAAAGCGCACCACCTTATCCTCCAAGCTGGGGCAGTAACGAGTGGAAACGCCGCTGATGACACCGCCGTAAAGAGGGGAGCGGTGTAAGTTTTCCCGAATGATCCGGTGGGTTTCTTCGTTAGTGTAGGCGATGTGGCAGATCATCTTATTTTCCAAAGGCTCCTTGGTCCCAAAGGAGAAGGGGACGATGGGCTCGTCTCCAGGCTGAATCTCCAGACGATCAAAGTCGATGCTGTCCCGGTGCACCCGGGCGGGTGTTCCTGTCTTAAAGCGGCGGATGGGAAGCCCCAGCCTGAGCAGGCAAGAGGTTAAGCGATTGGCGGGCTGCAGTCCATCGGGGCCGCTTTCCCGCACGGTTTCTCCCACAAAAGTTTTGGCCTGAAGATAGGTGCCGCTGCACAAAATCACCGCCTTGGCCTTCCAAACCGCCCCGTGCTCGGTGACCACCCCGCAGGCCCTGCCGTTTTCATCGGTGCGAATCTCCACAATTTCAGCCTGACGCAGCAATAGGCCCTTTTGCTGCTCCAGAAGCTTCTTCATATAAAGATGATAGCCCGACCGGTCGATTTGCGCCCGCAAGCTGTGAACCGCCGGACCTTTGCCCCGGTTGAGCATCCGGCTTTGCAGGGTCATGGCGTCAGCGGCCCGGCCCATCTCACCGCCCAACGCGTCAATTTCCCGCACCAAGTGGCCCTTGGCCGTTCCCCCAATGGAGGGATTGCAGGGCAGATTGGCCACCGCCTCCAAAGAAAGGGTAAAGAGAATGGTCTGCATCCCCAGACGGGCACAAGCCAGCGCCGCCTCGATCCCCGCGTGACCGGCGCCTATCACTGCAACATCTGTTGTTCCTGCCTGATATTCCATCTTATCCGTCCGCCAGCCTTCCCATACAACCGTCCTGATAGAGTTCCCTTAGCTCTGCCTCGATGATTTGACCCCCAAGCTCCCCTTCATGGACCAGGTACACTTGGGTATAGTTGGGGGTATATCCCTGCCAAAGTCCATTGCTGCTCCTGTTTTCCCAGAGCACCGGCCGGATGCTTCCCAGCTGGGTCTGCAAAAAACGATGTTGGCAGTCCTCCGCTGCCAAAGCCATAGCCTTGGCCCGGCGGGATGCCTCCTGCTTGTTCACCTGAGGCATCTGGGCAGCGGGGGTTCCTGGGCGGGGAGAGTAGATAAACACATGGGTGCGGGCAAAGTTCATCTCCCGGACAAAAGCCTCACTCTGGCGGTATTCCTCGGGAGTTTCCCCGGGAAATGCCACCATTACATCGGTGGTGAGGGCACAGCCGGGGAAAGCACTTCGCAAAGAAGCCGCGATCCTGCGGTATTCTGCGGTGTCGTACTGCCGGTTCATCCGCTGTAAGGTAGCGTCGCAGCCGCTTTGCAGGGAGAGATGAAACTGGGGACAAAGCCCCGGCAGCTTCTTCCAGCGCTCCATCATCTCGTCGGTGAGGAGCTCCGGCTCCAAAGAGCCCAGACGCACCCGGTCAATCCCCGGAGTGTGACAGGCAAGCTCCAGAGCATCGGTGAGGGAAAGTCCCAAATCCAGTCCATAGCAGCTGAGATTGATTCCCACCAGCACCACTTCCCGGTAACCCTCGGCCCCCAACAGAGCCAGCTCCTCCCGGATGTCCTCCAAGGGCTTGGAGCGAATGGGCCCTCTGGCATCGGGGATGATGCAGTAGGAGCACCGGCGCTCGCAGCCGTCCTGAATTTTGAGGAACGCACGGGTGCGGGAATGGAAATTCCCTGCCTTCATCGGCTCAAAGGGTTCGCCAAAGGAGTGGGGTAGAATCTTGACCAGACGGTCTGCTCCAGCCAGACGGTTCTGCACCGCCTGCAAAACCTCCCCACGATTTTTGCTGCCCATGACAATATCCGCCTCAGGGATGAGGGAGGCCTGATCGGGAAAGGCCTGAGGGAAGCAGCCACAGAGCACCAGCACTCCTTGGGGTGCCTGACGGCGAAAGCGCCGCAGAGCCTGACGGCTTTTTTTATCGCCGGTGGCGGTGACGGTGCAGGAATTGATCACATAAACCTCCGCTTCCTGTTCCGGCTCCACAATGGTAAATCCCGCTTCTTCAAAAGCACTCATCATGGCATGGCTCTCGTACTGATTCACCTTGCAGCCCAAGGTGTAAAAAGCAGCCCGCAGTTTGCTCAATGCAATCCCTCCTTTTCCCGGCCAGACAGAAAACCCTGTCCGCCTTCCTGATCGTTCTTAATGGCAGACATTATTATAGACTCTTTTCATAAAAAACACAAATATCGGTTGACGCATTGACCTTTCACTGTTATATTGATAACAAATGGTATAACGAAGCAGAAGATCGTGCTCCGGCCGGAATTCTGTAATGAAGGAGGATACACTATGAAGAGCATCAACGTTATGCTGTCCACCATTAACGATGTCAAAGATTTTGTTTCCATCGTCTCCCAATTCGATTACGAGATCGATCTGGTCAGCGGCCGCTACGCCGTTGACGCCAAATCCATCATGGGCATCTTCTCCCTGGATCTTTCCAAGCCCATCAAGGTCAACATCCACTCCGATTCCCCCGACCCCTTTGTTAATTCCATTCAAAAGTTTATTGTGGAATAATCAACGCTTCACCCTCAAGCCTGCAGAGCATATTCTGCGGGCTTTTCTTTTTCCATAAAACCGACCACAGACAGGGGAGGGGGGGGGGAGCATCCCCTTCCCCCTGCGGAAAAGATACCGCCCGTTTTGTAACGGGCGGTATCGCTCTATCAGCATCCACTATTTGTCGTCTTGGTCCTCGGTGCGTTCCGATAGGTCCTCGTCTATCTGCTCTGTGGCAGGGACATCTTCTTCCAGCTCAGGCTCAGAAGGGGAGGCAGAGATGTTTTCTTCCCCGGCCTCGGAATCTTCCTCCTCGGAATGCTCTAAGGTATCCCTGGGAGCCCGGGCCAAGGTGACCACCTTGCGATCCCCCTCCACCCGCATCACCCGCACACCGCTGCCGTAGCGGCTCTGCTGGGTAATCTCATCCACTGAGATGCGGATGATGATGCCGTCGTCAGAGATGACAAAGACTTCGTCCCCTTCGTCCACCATCTTGACACCTGCAACCTCGCCGTGTTTTTCGGTGTAGTAGTTGCGGATTCCCTTGCCGCCCCGAGTCTGGAGGCGGTATTCGGAAACATCGGTCCGCCGTCCTTTGCCGTCCACCGATACGGTAAGGAGCAGGGAGCCGTCGTGGCGAATCCGGGCAAAGTCCACCACCTTGTCGTCCCCCTGCAGGGTAATGGCCTTGACGCCCCGAGAGACACGGCCCATGGAACGGGCGTCGGTCTCCTGAAACCGTATGGCGTAGCCGTCCCGTGTGGCCACCAGAAGCTCGTTGTCTCCGGTGGTCAGGCGGACTCCGCAAAGCTCGTCCCCCTCGTCCAGATTGATCGCGTTGAGGCCACTGCGCCGCACATTGCGGTACTGGCTTAGGTGAGTGCGCTTGATGATTCCGTTTTTGGTCAGCATCACCAGATACAAATCCTCGTCAAAGCGGCTCATCTTGATCATGGCGGCTATTTTTTCCTCCCCCTCAATGGGCAGGAGGTTGACCACGTTGGTTCCCTTGGAAGCCCGGCTGCTCTCGCCGATCTCGTAGGTTTTCAGGCGGTAGCAGCGGCCGTGGTTGGTAAAGAACATAATATAATCGTGGGTGGAGGCGATAAACAGCTCCTCCACGAAGTCCTCTTCCCGCTGTTGCATGCCGGAGATGCCCCGGCCGCCCCGGCGCTGGGTCTTGTAGGTGTCCAGCCCCTGAGCCTTGAGGTAGCCGTAATGGGTCAGGGTAATCACCCGGTCCTCTACGGGGATCAGATCCTCAATGTCCACTTCGCCGCTGATGGCCTGAATCTCTGTGCGGCGGGGGTCAGCGTACTTCTTGCGGATTTCGTCCAACTCTTCCCTGAGCAGAGCCAAAACCCGGCCGTGATCAGCCAAAATCTCCTCAAAGTTGGCGATCTTTACCCGCAGGTCCGCCAACTCACTTTCCAGCTTTTCCCGCTCCAGGCCGGTGAGCCTACCCATGGTCATTTGGGCAATGGCGGTGGCCTGCTCGTCAGAAAGGCCAAACCGTTCTATCAGCCGTTCCTTGGCGTGGGGAATGGTCTTGGAGGTGCGGAAGATATCAATGACTTCGTCGATGTTGTCCTGAGCAATGACCAAGCCTTCCAGAATATGAGCCCGCTCTTTGGCCCGGCGCAGATCATATTCCGTCCTGCGGCGGATGACCTCGCACTGGAAGTCGATATAGTGCCTGAGCATTTCCTTGAGGGTCATGACCTTGGGTACGCCTTCGTGGAGAGCCAGCATGATGACACCCTCGCTGGACTGAAGCTGAGTGAAGGAGTAGAGCTGATTGAGGGTGACCTGAGCGTTGGCATCCCGCTTGAGGTCGATGAGAATCTCCATGCCCTCCCGGTCGGAGTGGTCGGCAATGTTGGAGATGCTGTCGATCCGCTTATCCTTTACCAGCTCGGCAATGTGCTCGATCAGCCTTGCCTTGTTGACGGTGTAGGGCAACTCGGTGACGACGATCTGCATCCGGCCGTTTTTGCCCTCCCGGATCTCTGCCCGGCCCCGCAGAGCAATCTTGCCCCGGCCGGTGGCGTAAGCGCTGCGGATGCCTGCCCGGCCCATGATGATGCCTCCGGTGGGAAAATCCGGTCCCTGAATAAACTGCATCAATTCATCCAGAGTGGCCTCGGGATTATCGATAAGGCAGTTGACGCCGTCGATCACCTCCCCCAGATTGTGGGGAGGGATGTTGGTTGCCATGCCCACGGCAATCCCCATACTGCCGTTGACCAGCAGGTTGGGGAACCGGGCGGGCAGAACGGTGGGCTCCTGACGGTGATCGTCGTAGTTGGAGGCAAAGTCCACCGTCTCTTTGTCGATATCGGTGAGCATGTTGATGGAAATCTTGCTCATTCTGGCCTCGGTGTACCGGTAGGCGGCAGGGGGGTCCCCGTCCACCGAGCCAAAGTTGCCGTGGCCTTCTACCAGAGGATAGCGCAGGGAAAAATCCTGAGCCAGACGCACCAGAGCGTCATAAACTGAAGCGTCGCCGTGGGGATGGTAGCGTCCCAGCACGTCGCCTACTGTGGTAGCGCATTTCCGGTGGGGCTTGTCAGGGGTAAAGCCGTCCTCGTACATGGTGTACAGAATCCGACGGTGTACCGGCTTGAGTCCGTCCCGCACATCGGGCAGAGCCCGGCTGACAATGACCGACATGGAATAATCCAAAAAGGATTTTTTCATCTCGTCCTCAATGTCCACCTGTATAATGCGTTCGTTGTCCAATTCCTGCATTCTATAACCACCTTTTGCGCACAGGAGCGCAGGCTATTGTTCCAAAATGTGGTGAAGATTCCTCTCCATCACTCCAGATTCAAAGCATCGGATTTATTACACGTCCAGATTTCTGACGTACCGGGCATTTTGCTCGATGAATTCCCGGCGGGGCTGCACCTTATCTCCCATCAGAACGGTAAAGATTTCATCCGCCGCCGCGGCATCGGAAAGGGTCACCTGAAGGATAAATCGGTTCTCAGGATTCATGGTGGTCTCCCACAGCTGCTCGGGGTCCATTTCACCAAGGCCCTTGTACCGCTGAATATCCACCCGTCCGGTGCCTTCCGGGTTCATCTCCTTGAGGAACTTATCCCGCTCCCGGTCGGAGTAGGCGTAGCGCATATCCTTGCCCCGCTGGAGCTTGTAAAGGGGAGGCTGGGCAATGTAGATATGCCCCGCCTTGATGAGAGGCGCCATAAAGCGAAAGAAGAAGGTGAGGAGCAGGGTGCGGATGTGGGAGCCGTCCACGTCGGCGTCAGCCATAATGATGACTTTGCCGTACCGCAGCTTTTCAAGATCAAATTCCTCACCCATGCCGCAACCCAAGGCGGTGATGATGGGCATCAACTTGTCGTTGCCGTATACTTTGTCTAGCCTTGTCTTTTCTACGTTGAGCATCTTACCCCACAGGGGAAGAATGGCCTGAAAGGTTCTGTCCCGGCCCTGCTTGGCTGAGCCGCCGGCGGAATCTCCCTCGACGATATAGATTTCCGTGGTGATATTGTCCCGGTTGATGCAATCGGCCAGTTTGCCGGGCAGGGAGGCGTTTTCCAGAGCAGATTTGCGCCGGGTCAGTTCCCTGGCCTTCCGGGCAGCCTCCCTAGCTCTGGCGGCCCCCAGAGACTTTTCCAGAATGGCTCTGGCCACCGCCGGGTTTTCCTCAAAGTAGGTGGTTAGCTTTTCGCCCACCATCTGCTCCACCAGAGTGCGGACATCGGTGTTGCCAAGCTTTGCCTTGGTCTGGCCCTCGAACTGGGCATCCAGCAGCTTGACCGAGACAATGGCAGTCATGCCCTCCCGCACGTCCTCACCGGAAAGGTTGGCGTCCTTTTCCTTGAGAATATTATTTTTTCGGGCGTAATCGTTCATCACCCGGGTCAGGGCGTTTTTAAAGCCGATTTCGTGGGTGCCGCCCTCTCCGGTGTGGATGTTGTTGGCAAAGGAAAGGAGCAGGGTGTTGTAGCTATCGTTGTACTGGATGGCGATTTCCGCGGTGGAGCTGCCTGCCTTGGCGGAAAGAAAGATGACCTCTTCCTGAATCTTGACTTTGTTCCGGTTGAGGTGCTCCACAAAGGAGATGATGCCGCCGTCGTACTTGAGGTTGGTGGACAGCGGCTCCACACCCCGCAGATCGGTGATGGTGATGGCGATGCCGGCGTTGAGGAAGGCCTGTTCCCGCAGGCGGTCCAGCAGGATGGTGTGGTCAAAGCTGGTGTCCTCAAAAATATCCGGGTCCGGCTTAAAGGCAATGCGGGTTCCCCGCTCATCGCTACAAGGGGAGATTTCCACCCCGGTAACGGCGACACCACGCTCAAACCTTTGATAAGAGCGGGTGTGGCCGTCGCAGACCTCCACCTCCAGCCACTGGCTCAAGGCGTTAACCACCGCAGCGCCTACGCCGTGTAGGCCGCCGGACACGTTGTAGCCTCCGCCGCCGAACTTTCCACCGGCGTGGAGGACGGTAAAGACCACCGTCAGGGTAGAAATACCCTGAGTGGGATGGATTCCCGTGGGAATTCCCCGGCCATTGTCGGAGATTTTGATGATGTCTCCCGGCAGAATCTGCACCTCAATATGGTCGCAGAAGCCAGCCAGAGCTTCGTCAATGGAGTTGTCTACGATTTCGTAAACCAGGTGATGAAGTCCCCGTGGCCCGGTGGTTCCAATATACATGCCGGGACGCTTGCGAACAGCTTCCAGACCCTCCAGGACCTGAATCTGGTTTTCGTCATAGTTCTCCAGCTTGTTTTCCAGTTCGGGGTTGTTTTGCATATGGATTTTCCATTCCTTCCCGATTCATATGATACTGCGGCCCTTTGGCCGGAATTTTCAGACTGTTACGGAGCCGTAAGCTCCCGCAAAAAGCCCGCCCGTTTTTTTAGTGTGGCGGCGGCAATCTGAGAAAGATAAACCTTGGTAGCATCCTTTTCCTGACAGAGAACAAAGCTCTTGGGTATTTCCGAAGTAACCTCCACAATGCGGCCTTTTTTTTGAGCTTCCCGGAGAAACTGCCGAGTCAGCCGGGAGGTAGAGGTGTTGTCCAGATCAAAGATGCCGATGACATCCAGAGTGTTGATCACCGTGGTTTGCCCCAGATACAAATACACCCTGATTCCACCTCTTTTCTTATCCGGCTTTTGCCAATGACTACAGCACCTTGCCGCCGGAAACCTGAAATACCCTGCCGCCATTGAGGGATGCGATCATTTCGTCGTCGCAGCAGGTGATGAAAATCTGCCGCCCTGTCAGGTGATTGAGGAGATAGCTACGTCTTCCCTCGTCCAATTCGCTCATGACATCGTCCAGAAGGACGATAGGAGGCTCTTTCATCCCTTCCTCGAGAATCCGGCACTCCGCCAGCTTGAGAGCCAGCACGCAGCTTCTCTGCTGCCCCTGAGAGCCAAAGGAGCGGGCGGATTTCCCGTCCACCTCGATTTCCAGATCATCCCGGTGGGGGCCAACTCCGGTTTGTCCCATTTTAATATCCTGCCCCCGAGACTCCTTGACCGCTTCTTCGATGAGGGCGGTCACATCCTCCCGCTGGGGATGTTCGGGCATGGGCCCGCAGCTGGAAAGATACCGGGCGGAAAAGCTTTCCTTGCCGCCGGAGATGCCCTCGTACACCTCTGCGGCGTAAGCGGCCAGCTTTTGGGTGTACCGCAGCCGCATCCAGGTAATGTAGCCTCCGTACTCCACCAAACTGGTGTCCCAGACATCCAGCATATCCAGCAGTTGGGAGTTTGTCTGAGCATCCTTTAAGACAAAGGAGCGCTGCCGCAGGATTTTTTCGTAAGAATCCAGCACCTTTTCGTACTTGGGATAGGCCTGACACAGGGAGGTGTCCAGCAGGGTGCGCCGCTTTTGGGGCTCCCGCTTGACCAGCTCCAGATGGTCGGGAGAAAATACCACGGCGCAAAAACGCCCGGAAAGCAGAGAGCGGCGATCCAACTTGATGCCGTTGAGGCGGGCCTGCTTTTTGTCGCTTGTCCCGCTCAAAGCAAGCTGGGCCGTCTGGCTTCTCCCTTCCGCAAAGAAGGAAAGCTCCAGCGTGGCTAGCTCACCGCCAAAACCAATGTAGTCTCCGTCTTTGGCCCCCCGAAAGCTTCTGGCCCCCGTAAAAAGCCAGATGGCCTCCAGCAGATTGGTTTTGCCCTGGGCATTGTCGCCGCTGATGACATTGACGGTTTTGTGAGGCTGAAGAACCAGATCCGACAGGTTGCGAAAGCCGGAAAGCCTCAGCTCTTCAACGTACACCGCCTGCTACCTCATACCGGATATTGCAGTCGGTTGTCTGCACCGCCATGCCGGGATACAGCTTTTTGCCCCGCATGGTACAGACTTCTCCGTCTACCAGCACCTGACCTTCGCTTATCAGGAGTTTGGCCTCGCCGCCGGTGCCGCAAACACCGGCAAACTTTAAAAAGCTGTCCAATTTGATAAAATCAGTAGTAATAGTTATCTGTTCAACCTTCATGTTTCAGCCTCACCGGCAGGACCAGAAAGAGGAACTCGTCTCCCTCCAGAGGCAGCACCTTGATGGGGGACAAAGGTCCCGACAGCTCCAGGCGCACCTCATCACTGCCCGACGCCTTTAATGCGTCCATAATATATTTGTTGTTAAAACCCATCTCCACGCCATCTCCCTCCAGGGTGCAGGCGACCTCGTCGTAGCTCTTTCCCAGAGGGGTGGAGCAGGAGATCTGGATGCTGCCCTCGGGATCAAAATTGATCCGCAAGGGGCTGCGCAGACGGTCGGAAATCAGCAGAGACGCCCGCTCCACCCCTT